>PLMX01000100.1 GCA_003142635.1 Syntrophaceae bacterium
CTTTTAAATTTTAGCTAACAGAAAAAATCTTCACTAATTTCACCCTGCCCCGAGTTTCTCTATCCTGTAACGGAGTGAATCAAAACTCACCTGGAGAATCTCAGCAGCCTTGGTCTTGGATCCCTTGGCTATTCGTAAGGCTTCTTCTATCAGATGTTTCTCATATTTTGCCACTTCATCATTTACGTTAATACCTTCGGGGGGAATTGACCACACAGGTATATCAGCATCCGGAAATCTACTTACCTCCATCAGGTTTCCTGCCACGTGCAGATTCTCCGGGAGGATTATGTTAGACGTCTCGAGGGCAACACTGCGTTCAATAATATTTTCAAGCTCCCTCACGTTTCCGGGAAATGGATAATTCATCAGAAGCTCCAGCGCATATGAAGATATTGTCCTTACTTCTTTGCCGAATTCTTTCGAACACTTTTCTATGAAATATTTTGTTAGAACTGGTATGTCCTCTTTCCTTTCTCTCAAGGGCGGAATGTTTATAGGTATGACATTCAGGCGGAAATACAGATCTTCCCTGAAGGAGGCGTCCTTAACTTTTTCTTCGAGGTTCTTGTTTGTCGCTGAGATGATTCTGACGTCGATCTTTTTCTCTTCCGTTCCCCCTACCCTTCTAAATGTCTTTTCCTGGACGACCCTGAGAAGTTTTACCTGCAGAAGCGGCGGCAAGTCGCCTATCTCATCGAGAAATATGGTTCCGCCCCGCGCGATTTCAAAGAGCCCTGATTTGTCCCCGTAGGCGCCTGTAAATGCGCCTTTCACATAGCCGAACAATTCGCTCTCGAGCAGGCTTTCGGGGACGCCGCCGCAATTAATCACTGCAAAGGGCATATTCTTTCTCGGGCTATTTTCATGAATAGCCCTTGCTACAAGCTCCTTGCCCGTGCCGCTCTCACCCAGGATGAGGATGTTGGTGGGCGTTTCTGCCACCTTCTTAATGAGTGAATACACCTTAAGCATTCCTTTGCTCTTGCCGATCATATTGGCAAAGGATACTGCATCCTCCACTTCCTTGATAAATAGCGCATCTTCTCTCTTGACGCCCTTTTTATCGAGGGCACTGGCGATAATGGTCTTTATATCTTCAATATTGAAGCCCTTCTCGATATAGTCGTAGGCGCCTTCCTTCATAGCCGACACAGCCGTCTCGGGAGATGCGTAAGCGGTAATGAGGATTACCATAGCCTCCTGCGTGATTTCCTTAACCGCCTTCAAGAATTCTATCCCGTCCACTTTAGGCATCTTCAAGTCGGTAAGGATGAGATCAAATTTCTCTTTCTTGCAACGGTTCAGCGCTTTTGTCGCGTCAGGGGCAGTTGTTACATCATACCCTTCTCTGGTAAGCATGATATCGAGAAATTCCCTTATACCCTCATCGTCATCCACTACAAGAATTTTTGCCACGTAATCTCTCCTTGTGAGAAAACCGGTGTTTATGCAATCTAACTGCTTCTTCCGATCAAAGGCAAAGAAACCGTACAGATCGTTCCCTTCTCGACGCCCCTCTTAATCAAAATTCTTCCCGTGTATCCTTCAATGATTCTATTGACTATGGCAAGACCAAGGCCTGTTCCCCTTTCCTTCGTCGTGAAAAACGGTTCAAATATCTTGTCAAGATGTCTATCATCAATGCCGTAACCCGTGTCGCTCACCCGTATCTCAAGGGATTCACCCTGCGCACCGTCGTATATCTTTCGCGTTTCTACGGAAAGTTCGCCTCCTTCGGGCATGGATTGAACGGCATTCATGACGACGTTCCATATAACTTCCCTTATTTCCGTCCGGTTGGCATAAACGCCGAGATTATCCAAAAATTCCATACGAACCTTGATATCACCGTTCCAGTCGGGCAGATACTGAATAGTTTCCATCACGCCTTCGATGATTTCTTTTACGAAAACCGTCTCGCGATCTCCCGTCGCCGGTCTTGCGAGGAGGAGAAAGTCCTTTATGACGTGATCGAGCTGATCCTTGCCCCTGAGAATAATCTGCATGAGCTTTTCATCTACCTCGGAGAGTTGCAGATCCCTCTTCAATATCTGGATCGAGCCGCTTAGCGAGGCAAGGGGATTTCTCATCTCATGCGCAAGACCCGCCGCCATTTCACCGATAATGGCCAGTCTCTTACTTTTTTCCAAGGCCTCTTCCATTTCTATCATAGAGGTGATGTCTTGGAAGATTACAATGTCGCCTATCCTTTTTCCCTTACTGTCTTTAAGAGTTGAAACCAGGCAACTCAATATTAGCTTATTATTATTGTCACGGGTAAATTCTATATTATATCTCTTTTTCGATGATCGCCTGTCGTCATCCTCTTTAGTCTTCTTCCGTACCTCGGCGAATCCGGGGAATACTTCCACGATATCTTTATTTTCCACGTCTGCAAACGCGAATCCGGAAATCTCCTCAGCGGCTTTATTAAAGGATTTAATCCTGCCCTGACGATTGATTGTCATAATACCGGTTTCAACTGACTCTATTATACTCCTGTGCAATAAATCAAGTTGATCGAAAGCGGTTTCCTTTTCGGAAAGAAGCGTTCTCACTCTTCTTTCCTGTTCAACTACAAAGCTCGCAAGAAGACCGATAATGTAGAAAGACAAGAGGTGGACAAATATTCTCGAAAAGACATATCCCGCACCCATATCATAGTCATGAACAGCCAGGGCGTTTATAGGATGGATGATGCCGTAATATTCCAGATCCAGTAATGAACCATAGAGAATGCCGGAGGCTGAGGCGATGATGAGTCCGCCCCGCTTTTCCAGAAATAATACTGAATATATTATGACCAGCGGATAGAAAACCGAATATATACTGCTAATTCCACCCGTTATGTATACAAGGAAAGTTATTAGGGCTGCATCGGTGAGCGCCTGGATATATATGTTTAATCTATTCTTCTTGACGAACTTCAGGAGGAGAACATAAGCTAAGGAAAGGAAGTAAGTTATCGCGCAAAGCGCGTAGAGTGACGTCAGTGCCTTCTCGGGAAATATTTCCGTTTTTTGAAACTTGATGAATGTTGTTACCATGAGGAGAAAGGTAACGATTGCCACCCGCGAGAGCATCAACCAGCGAACTCTCGTGTCTATACCCTCTTCCTGTAATAATTGCTCACTCATTTTATGCCAATGCCTGTTTCCGATCCATACTGCGGACTGTTTTTTTTGAAAGAAGAAATATGCGATACAAGCAAAGTCTGCTGCATCTTCCGGTCGGCGTATGGTATAACATTTTATAAATTTAATCTAACAAAATTACAGTCTTCATCAACTAATATCTCTATCAGCAGACCCTTTGCGCAAGTACAGTTTCGCAAATGTTCAGACATTCTTTGACGAGGGCATGAATCCCTCACCAGGTTGATTTCGGTCCAGAACATGGAGCAGCCATTAATTCCCCTCCTCTGTGCTTTTGCAGCCGGGATTACGGCCGGTCATTATTGCCGTGTTGCCGACCTCCCGTTAATGATATCCCTCCTTCTCGTCTTGATACTCCTCCTTGCGGCGTCAATAAAGAAATCGGCGAAACTGATTGCCATACTCGTCATCCTTTCATCAGCGCTCTTCGGAATTCTTAACGTCAATCAGTATCTTCACCTGGAACCCAGCGTGAATCATATCATCAATTATGTCGCGAGAGAGAGGCTGATTATTGAAGGGGTCATTTGTGAAAGCCCCGAGGCATCTCCCGACAGGACAGAGCTCACTTTATCAGCAAACCGGCTGATTGGCGAGAATGCCGCCACCAGGGTCGAAGGACTCATTCTCCTCAATGTCGAAGCCCGCCGGGAATTCAAGTACGGAGATGCGATACGATTCACAACCAGGCTTAAAGTCCCGCATAATTATCAGAATCCCGGCGGTTTTGATTATGCAAAGTATCTCAGATACAAGGGGGTCATGGTGCGGGGGTTCATCAAGGACGGAGATGCGCATTATCGATGCGCACAGGGACATCAGGAGCCAGGTTATGTTTGCCCCTCATCACGGGGGATTCACCTCGAGCACGCCGCCTTTTCTAAACAAGGTGCAACCCGAAATTGCGGTGATAAGCTGCGGCAGAGACAACGTATACAACGATCCTCACCCGGACGTCCTCAGGAGATACTTCCGGCGGGGAACAAGGGTATTGAGAACCGACGTAAACGGCGCCATCAATATAACAACAGACGGAACTAATGTCGCATACAGTGTCTATACGGACGGCTTATAGATCAGCAGAGCGCACACTTGATATACTTCTTGCCTTCCCTCCGCAGGGGCCAAGAGTGAGTTAATTGTTGCACTTCAAGGCTTTATGTGTTATGCAACAAATCCTTTTTACAGAATTAAGAATCCTGTAAAATGCATCTTGCAGCGGCAAGAATGGTTATCACGATGAGGGAGCTTAGCGGCCGGAAATTATGGAAATCATCACAGCCGTAAGGGGATTTAAAGATATCCTTCCCGTGGAAGCGGGAAAATGGCAATACATCGAGAAAATAGCGCGGGAAGTACTTGCTAATTTTGGCTTCCGGGAGATAAGGATTCCCATCCTCGAGAAGACCGAACTTTTCAAGAGAAGCATTGGTGAGTCCACGGATATAGTCGAGAAAGAGATGTACACATTTCTCGATCGCGGGAATGAATACCTGACCCTGCGTCCTGAGGCTACGGCTTCAGTCGTGCGCGCATACCTTGAACATACCATGTATGCACAGGATCCGGTGGCGAGGCTTTTTACCATCGGTCCGATGTTCAGGCGTGAAAGGCCGCAAAGAGGGAGATACAGACAGTTTCACCAGATCAATGCGGAACTTCTCGGGCTCGATGATCCGCGGACGGACGCCGAGGTGATTCTCATGCTCATGCAGTTTCTCATGCGCATAGAGATAACCGATCTGCGTCTCATGATCAATTCCCTCGGATGCAGGGAATGCCGTCCTGCATTTAGAAAAGCATTGAGCGGTTTCCTGGTTGGAAAAGAAGAGCAGCTTTGCAAGGACTGTCAGAGGCGTCTTGCCATGAACCCCCTGAGGGTCTTCGATTGCAAGACGGCAAACTGCATTGAGGTGATCGACCATGCCCCGCAGATACTTGACTTTCTGTGCCCGGGCTGCATGGATCATTTTACAAAGGTAAAAGAGGCCCTCGCCATGTTTGCGATAGCCTTTGAAGTAAATCCCAAGATGGTTCGCGGTCTCGACTACTATGCAAAAACGACCTTTGAAGTCGTGACAGAGCATCTCGGTGCGCAGAACGCGGTCGCGGGCGGCGGTCGCTATGACGGACTCGTAAAGGACCTGGGCGGACCGGATATACCCGGGATCGGATTCGCCGTCGGAGTGGAAAGGCTGATATCAATTTCGCCTTTTATGGGCGAGAATTTTTTGATATCACCGCAATTGTTCATTGCAGCACTTGGAGATAAGGCGCAGATGCTGGCATTCTCAGTTTGCAACCGCTTGCGCATACAGGGAATCCAAACGGAAATGGATTATTCAGGAAAGAGCCTCAAGAGCCAGATGAAGAGGGCGGACAAGCTCTCTTCCCGTTATGCGCTTATCCTTGGTGAGAGGGAAATAGCGGAAAACAAGGCGGAGCTCAGGGATATGCAACAGGGAACGCAGGAAACCATAGGCCTTGACGACCTCGAAAACGCCATAATAAAAATCCTTAAAGGGAGTTGATTGCACTGTGTCTGATTTTTTGACAGTAAAGAAAAGAACCCATTATTGCGGAAATCTGACTATTTCCAATGTCGGCGAGGAAGTAATCCTCATGGGTTGGGTAAACAGAAGGAGAGATCATGGAGGCGTCATATTCATCGACCTTCGTGATCGCGAGGGTCTCGCGCAGATCGTCTTCAACCCTGACATCAATCCTGACAGCCACAGGGGCGCACACGCTATCAGAAGCGAATTTGTCCTTGCTGTGCGCGGCACGGTGCAGGGAAGACCGGCGGGAATGGAGAATCCTGATTTGAAAAGCGGCGCAATTGAAGTCATGGTTACCGAGCTCGAAATCCTGAGTGAAGCGAAGACGCCGCCGTTTGTCCTCAACGAGGACGCAGAGGTATCGGAAACGGTCCGCTTGAGGTACCGCTACCTTGATCTGAGACGACCGGAGATACAGAAGAATCTTATCCTCCGGAGTAAGATTGCAGCCGAAACGCGTCGCTATTATCAGGAAAATGGATTCATTGAAGTGGAAACACCGGTTCTCACGAAAAGCACGCCGGAAGGCGCACGTGACTATCTTGTTCCGAGCCGTGTAAATCCTGGCATGTTCTACGCCCTGCCCCAGTCGCCCCAGCTCTTTAAACAGCTTCTCATGATTTCGGGGTTCGACAGGTATTACCAGATTGTCAAATGTTTCCGTGACGAGGACCTGAGAGCCGATAGGCAACCTGAATTTACGCAGATTGATGTTGAGATGTCATTTATAGCAGAGGATGATATCTATCGAATCACGGAAGGGCTCGTGGCTCATCTGTTCAGGACCTGTCTCAATACGAAATTGCAAATACCGTTTCCGAGACTGTCCTATGCGGATGCCATGGAAATGTACGGACGGGACAACCCCGATATCCGTTTCGCGCTTGAATTAAAAGACCTCACGCACATCGTCAGAAACTCGGCGCTAAAGGTGTTTTCCGAAGTTGCGAGCGCGGGCGGTGTGATCAAGGCCATGAAAATTGAGGACGGAAAGAGTCTCACCAGAAAAGACCTCGATGGTCTCACCGATTACGTGAGCACTTACGGGGCAAAGGGTCTTGCCTGGGCGAGAGTTAATCCTGACGGATGGACATCACCGATTTTTAAGTTTCTGACGCCTTCCGAAGTCAAGGATATCAATAATAGGATGGACGCAAAAGAGGGAAATGTAATTGTTTTTCTTGCCGACTCTCCGTCCATCGTCAATGACGCGCTCGGAAATCTAAGAAACCACCTTGCGAGAAAATTGAATCTCGCTCACCCCAGGCAATATTCGTTCACATGGGTAAATGAATTTCCCCTGTTTGAATATAGTGATGCGGAGAAGAGATACGTGTCCAAGCACCACCCCTTCACCTCACCTGTGATGGAAGATATTCCCCTGCTTTCCACGGACCCCGGCAGGGTCAGAGCGAGGGCATATGACCTCGTTCTCAATGGGACCGAGATAGGCGGAGGCAGCATCCGTATACACCGGCAGGATATCCAGTCCCTGATCTTCCGGACCCTCGGCTTAGGAGATGAGGAAGCGAGAAGGAAGTTCGGCTTCCTGCTCGAAGCGCTCGAATATGGCACCCCGCCGCATGGGGGCATCGCCCTGGGTTTTGACAGGCTGGTCATGATAATGACGGGCGTAGAAAGCATCCGGGACGTCATTGCATTTCCGAAGACGCAGAAGGCGACCTGTCTCCTCACGGATGCCCCATCGGAAGTAAGTATCGAGCAACTTATGGAACTTTCCCTGAAGATTGTCTGATCTTCCAATATATTTTCTGTTGACAAGGCCATCCTTTTTTTATTAATCTAAAAGCGACGAAGACAATTGTTTTGTCCGGCCTTTCTGACTTTACCTGGCGCGATAATGGAGCTTGAGGGTACGCAGATGAACTGTCGAGGCAGCATTGCCGTTATAAGTGCATCCCTTATCATTGCGCTTATGTTTGTATTCTCGGCGTGCGCGACAGCGCCTGCGAAAACGGGCGACATCGAAAAGAGTGTTGCTGCCGAGCAGAGAGCGGGTGAGCCGACCCAGGCAGCGAAGACTTCTCAGCCAACGGAAGGACGGGCGGCCGCAAAGACCGAAGGTACAGCGGCAAGAGCAAGCGAGGACCAAGAAGGAGTTGTGTGTCTCTGCGAACAATACACAGTGAGAAAGGGCGATTCCCTGTGGTGGATAGCCAAGTACAAGGATATATACAATGATCCCTTCCTATGGCCCATCATTTATGAGGCCAATAAAGAAATTATCAAAGACCCAAAACTGCTCTATCCGGGCCAGGAACTGGGCATACCGAGAGAAGGATATACGATGGAGCAGATCAAGAACATAAGGAAGAAGGCAGGCGCAGCCAAGCCCTATCTGCCTCGCCAGCAGGCAAATTTACCGGCAGACTGAAACCCGTGGCATATTCCTAACGAGGGCACGACTGGTTTCAGGGTGCCCTCGTTTTTTAGGAGCAAAACGGAGCATTCACTATGGCAAAATGGAACAAAGAAAAGAGAGTCCTCGACCACGAACACACAAGTTTTTGGAGACATGAACTGAGGGAAGTCGATGAGCCGAACCTACAGAAGGGTGTCTTCCCTTATGACGAGGTAAGCAGGATTGACTTCGATCATAAGATTATCCCGATAACCCCGGCCGAAGAGATTCTTATTACCGACACAACATTCAGGGACGGCCAGCAGGCAAGACCGCCGTACACGGTGAAGCAGATTGTAGATTTATATGCCCTGATGAGCAGGCTGGGGGGTCCGAACGGCGTCATCAGACAAGCCGAATTCTTTCTGTACAGCAAAAAGGACCGGGATGCCGTGGATAAATGTCTCGAACTGGGCCTCAGGTACCCGGAGATTACCGGCTGGATACGGGCGCAGAAGGAGGACGTTAAGCTGGTGAAGGAGGCGGGCCTGAAGGAAACGGGCATACTGACATCCGTCTCCGATTACCATATTTTCCTGAAGCTTAATACTACGAGAAAGAATGCCCTCGATTCTTATCTGGAAATAGTAAGAGCTATTCTCGATGCAGGCATCATACCGAGATGTCACTTTGAAGATCTCACACGGGCGGAGATCTATGGATTTTGCATTCCGTTTGCCGTTGAGCTGATGAAGCTCCGAGAGGAAAGTGGCATCGACATCAAGATCAGGCTTTGCGACACCATGGGCTACGGCGTAACCTATCCGGGCGCCTCACTGCCGCGGAGTGTTGATAAATTGATCAGAGCCTTTATCGAGGACGGCGGTGTGCCCGGCCATTTGCTGGAATGGCACGGCCATAACGATTTCCATAAGGCGCTCATTAATGCCACGACGGCCTGGTTGTATGGCTGCGGCGGTGCAAACGGGACAATGCTCGGACTCGGAGAAAGAACGGGCAATGCCCCCGTAGAGGGTCTTATCATTGAGTATATAGGACTCAAGGGGACGAACAACGGCATCGACACCACCGCTATTACCGATATAGCCGACTATTTTGAACATGAAATAGGGGTGAACATTCCCCCCAATTACCCCCTGGTAGGTGCGGAATTTAATATAACCAAGGCCGGCATACATGCCGACGGACTCATCAAGAACGAAGAGATCTACAATATCTTCGACACGACGAAGATATTGAAGAGGCCCATCGTGACCATGATTACCGACAAGTCCGGGAAGGCGGGTATTGCTCATTGGATCAATACACGCCTGAACGCGAAGGGGGAGGCTGTAATCGATAAGAAACATCCCGGCGTTTCCAAGATACATAAATGGGTTACGGAGCAGTACGATGCCGGGAGGGCAACCGGCATATCCCACGAAGAACTTGAAAAACTGGTACGCAAGTATCTTCCTGAACTGTTCATGTCCGATCTCGAGAAGATCAAGTACATGGCGACGCACGCGGCCATGGACGTTGTGAAACAGGTGATAGAGCACCCGGTCATGAAGTCGATGAAACCGGAGCTCCAGGAACCGATCATGCAGCAGACAATCGAAGAAAACCCGTCAATACAGTTTGCCTACGTCGTAGATATGAACGGGAAAAAGACAACGAGAAACATCACCAATATCGCAGATAGGGCAAAATATGAAAATTACGGAATCGGCACTGACCAGTCAGACCGGGAGTGGTTCATCAAGCCCCTGCAGAGCGGCAAGATGTATGTTACCAATTTCTATATATCCAAAATGACGGGGGCCCTGTGCATAACCGTTTCGGCTCCGATCATAGATGATAACGAGGAGATGGTAGGCATTTTCGGAGTGGACATAAAGTTTGAAGACTGGGTAAAAAGCGTTGAGCAAATGGCGGAAGCGACTCAGATTGCCCTCCGGGAAGAGTATGATGCGAAAACCAAGTCGGACCGTTGGGTCTAATAACCGCCGTCTTCCTCTATCATCCACTGGTCATACGGACATGCCTGCCGATGCCGCGAAGACGGGGAAACTTCCCTGATAAATCTGGAGGGGATCTGGGTTACGCTGCCGATCCCCCTGGCGTAGCTCACCTGCGGATAGCAAAGATAGAGCTGATCTTTTGCCCTTGTTGTCGCTACGTAAAAAAGTCTTCTTTCCTCTTCCTCGCCTTCCTGGTCTTTCAGACTGCGGGCCAAGGGCAACATCCCGTCTGCGCACCAGATCATCAATACGACTGACCATTCGAGTCCCTTGGCCTGATGAATCGAGCTGAGGATGACCTTGTCTCCATTTGTGTCACCAGGTTTGGCTTCATTCGTTTCCGTCATGTTTGTCATCAGTGACAGTTCACTGAGAAAATCTTCCATGGAATGATACCTGGCGGAGAAATTCGTGAATTGGAGAAGGTCATCTACCCGCAAAGCGGCGTCAGTATATTTCTCCTGTAAATAATCCTGATATCCGCTCTCGAGCAGGATCTCGATGATCGCTGCCGGGCTCACTCCGGGAAGGGAGTCCATGATTCTCGAAAGCGTTTGCCGGCACAGAGCAAGCGACGGCTTTTGCGTTTTTGTCACCGCCTTTGCAAAATCATCGCCCATGGCAGTCTCGAGCGGATTTTTCCCCTGCGCAAGAAGCTTCCACAATCTATCCGACGTTGCTTTTCCTATCTTGCTGTAAAGTCCGAGCACCCTCTTCCAGGCCGGTTCGTCGAAAGGATTCACGATGATCCTCATGTAGGCGGTTACATCTTTGATATGCGCTTGTTCGAAGAAGCGAATGCCGGAACGGATTTCAAAAGGAATCCCCCTGCGCACCAGCTCCATTTGCAGTTCCATAGAGTGATAGTGCGCGCGGTAAAGAACCGCTATTTCATTGATAGGCACGCCTTCACCGAGCAGCTCAAGTATTCTCTGGGCCACAAAATTGGCCTGCTGAATAACGTCTCGGAGCGGTATGAGGACGGGTCTTATTCCCGTCATGCGTACGGAGCGGAGATTCTTCTGATACTGTCTGCAATTATTTTCGATACTCGCGTTCGCAAGATGCAGGATCTCCGGCGTACTGCGGTAGTTTGTCTCAAGCTTGAAGACCTTGCAGCCCGGATGCCTTTCGGGAAACATGATTATGTTGGCGAAATTAGCTCCCCGGAAAGCGTAAATGCTCTGTGAATCGTCTCCCACGGCAAGAATGTTCATGTGTGTCGAGCCCAGCAGATCGACAATTTGAGCCTGTATTATATTTGTATCCTGATATTCATCTACAAGGACATGGGAGAACTTCTCTGCATATCTCAGCAATACCCCGGGATGATCCATGAGAAGCCTTCTCGTATTGATGAGAAGATCATCGAAGTCCATGACGTTCAATTTCTTCTTCCGCAGTTCATACTGCGCAGTCGCCAGAGTTATATCCCCAAGGCGATTCAAGAAATAGGCGTACCTTGTTCTCACGACATCTTCAACGGCCGTTTCCGTATTAAAAGAGAAGCTGATGATATCACGGAGCACATCCCCTTTCGGAAATTTCACGTTCTTGGTATCGATGCCGATTTCGGAGATGCATGTATTGATGAGTTGCGTTGAATCTTCGCTGTCAAGAATGGAAAAGTTGTGTTCGTAACCAAGGAGGAGGGAATTTGCCCGGAGAATGCGATGGGCGATATGATGGAACGTGCCGCCCCACATGCCGCTGATATCGAATTCGGTGAGGGACGTAACCCGGGAGAGCATCGTGCGCGCGGCCTTGTTGGTGAAGGTTGCAAGCAGAATCCTGTCAGGACTGACGCCGGATTCTATCAGGCGTGCGACGCGGTAAGTCAGTGTCCGTGTCTTGCCGCTGCCGGCGCCTGCAATAACGAGGACAGGGCCATCCCCCTCCATCACGACACGCAGTTGCTCCGGATTAAGCTCTCTTTCGTAATGGATCATGGGGATAAAATCCCGTTTCCCTGGCGTATTCGAATTGCCTCTGCCAGGGAATATTCGGATGCGCCCTCTCGAACGCTTCTGCGCCTATCAGATTCAGAGATTCGGCATCGATCTTCACCGGATGGTATCCGCCCATGAAACCCAGATCAGGGGACATCAGGGGATGCTCTCCGGGCAGACAATCACACTCTGTGGCGATGTTAATCAGGGCGTTTATCAGTACAGTCCTGCCGGCAATGCGCTTCCATACGGCTGCGGCTGTTTCTATCAATTTCTCCTGGAAAATCTTATCTTCTATATTCCACAATATTTTGAGCGCCATTTCCGGGCACAGCGCAATACATTGCGCACAGCCGATACATGTGTCGTGGTCATAGATGGGATACCCCTCATCGTCAAGCTGCGCTGCTCCCGACGGGCAAACTTCGATGCATGTGCCACAGCGTGTGCATTTTTCCCTATTCATGTATGGGCGCACTTCCGAGTGCATGCGCTGTTTTTGCGCCCGGGACGCGAAACCCATGGATATGTTCTTGAGGGCCCCGCCGAAAACTGCGGCCATATGCCCTTTAAAATGGGAAAAGATTACGAAACCGTCTGTTTTCTCCACTACGGAAGCGACTTGAACTGTTTTGAAATGCTTGAAGCCGGCAGGTATATCTGCGATGTCTCTGCCTTCGGGACCATCTGCTATTATGACCGGGCAGCCGAGGAAATTTTCCGTGTAACCATGTTCCTGGGCCGTCTTTAAGGAATCGTTCGCAGTGCGACGGCCTCCCGAGTAAAGAGCCGTCGTGTCGAAGACAAAGGGCTTCGCATCCTGTTTGCGGAGCCATTGCGCAATCTCCCTGGCATAATCGGGCGGTAAGAAGCTGCGATTGCCTTTCTCTCCCCAGTGAAGTTTGATCCCCACCTTTTCCCCTTTTTTGAACGGGCTTTTTAAATCCCCGAGCAGGGAAGAAAGTTCCTTGGCATAGAGATCAGCCGAGCCTTTAACCTTGCGAAATAAGATATCAGCCATGATGGTCCTCCTCATATCCATTTAAGACAGATGGACTCTAATAGACTTAACAACCGGTGTCAAGCGAGATGCAGCTATGCATGGGGCTTCCTCACGAAGGACAAAGAAAGTTCTCGTCCGGGAGGAATGATCATATTTTCAAAAAAGCCTTTCCTTGATATAAATCGTTCTCGCGGGATACGGAATCTCAATCCCCTCTTCCCTGCAGCGCTTATGCAGCCTTTTTATCAACTCATGCCTGATCGTGTATTGATCGACAAATGCCTTTCCACGAAGAGCAATAGTCAATTGCACGCCCGACTCGCCAAACTTGTAAAAACTTACGGCAGGCTCAAAATCCACGACACCTCCTAGAACACTCTTCATGACGCCGCGGGCAACTTCAACCGTCACCCTTTCAACTTTCTCAAGGTCGCTCTCATAGCTTACGGCGATATCCACTGATATCGATATTTCATCGTTCGGTATGTTGTAATTTGGAACAATCGCCGATGCCAGTTTGGCATTGGGAACAATTACGGTGCTATTCTGGAGCGTCATGATTGTCGTATACCGCCAGGTTATATCCTGCACATAGCCTTGCCGAGTTTCAGGTAATGCCCCGGCTTCACCTTGCCGGAGGCTATCACGTGAATTCCGGCGAAGAGGTTGGAAAGCGTATCCTGAAGGGCAAGGGCTACAGCAAGTCCCACGACCCCTAATGCCGTCAATATAGGTGTGATTGATATTCCGAGAGACTCAAGGATGATAAGAATACCGATAATGAGAACCAGAACTCTCGTCAGATTCGTAAACATCGATGTCGATACGAATGCCCCGCCAGCTTTCCTGCTATACTGATTGACAAAGCCGACGCAGATGCGTGAAATAATCAATATCACGGAAAAAAAGACGATGACGAAGAGAACCTTATTAAGGAAAACGAGGATATCGTGGCTTATATCGGTGCGTTCCAGCGCCCAGTAGATACCTGCGGCAAGGAAGAGGAGCGTGGTAGTACCATGGAGGGCCTGAACAAATATGTCGTCACTCTCCCATTTCGTCCTTGCGGCCATCCGCTTGATTTTCCTGAGCATGATCTTTTCAAATATGAATCCGAGAATCAAACCCCCTGCGATGAACATAAACGGGAGGATCATCTTCTTGACTGTGAGAATATAAGCGGTCATCTGTCCCTGCCCCATCGGTTGACCAAGATTCGAACCAATAAATCAGCTAAGCGTCGTTTAAGACTACAAATTGTATGAGACAAAATCAATGGGCAAATTCGGAAATCTCCCCGATATATAATAAAAGATTAACGATTTTTGCGACGCTGCGCGGACATGAGAAAATAACATTGACAAAACATCCACGCACTGGTATAGAAACAAAAAATATCGGAAGGCAGTCCTTAATTGAGATACTCATTTTTAACAATCATCAACTGGTGGTGGCAGAATCCAATGCAGGGGTTTGTCCACCGCTGATTTATCTTGCTGACTAAAGCATAGCCGTGGAGACCTCTTCGGACTCCGCGGCTTTTTTGTTATTGGAGCACACGAAAGGCCGCAATTGCAAGCGGCCTTTTTTTATTTTGGCTAAACGACGAAGGAAAGGGCATTTCAAGCATGTACTACCCGGTCTTTGATCAGTTTAAGAAACTTGCCGAGCACGGCAACCTCATCCCCGTGTACAAGGAAATACTGGCCGACATAGATACGCCGGTATCTGCCCTCATGAAACTCAGTGCGAAATCCCACGTCTTTCTACTTGAGAGCGTCGAGGGCGGCGAAAAATGGGGACGCTATACATTTCTCGGTTCGGACCCGCGCATTATTTTTACGGTCAGGGGTGACCACGTCCTGATCTCCGAAAACGGTAAAAGCAGAAGCCACAGGCACGAAGGCAGTCCGCTCCGATATCTCAAGGACTTATTGAATGCCTACCGCCCCGTTGCTGTGGATGGGCTGCCCCGGTTTTACGGCGGAGCCGTCGGATTCCTCGGCTACGATATGGTCCGTTATTTTGAAAGACTCCCTGACCAGGCTTCTGATGATCTCAAGACGGACGATGCAGTTCTTCTCATCACAGATACGCTGATTGTCTTCGATAATATCAGGCACACGATCAAAGTAGTCTCATGCGCTTCTACCGAGGGCGCTGAGACCCTCAAGGATGTTTACGACGAAACCATCGATAAGATAGATAGGCTGATAGCAATCATCAGAGCGCCTCTCGAAACAACGGAGCGATACGGAAAAGTGGAAAACGGCGCGGCCCTTGGGTCGAATATGTCAGCAGAAGACTTTAAGGCGACGGTCGAGAAGGCCAGGGAATACATTGTTGCCGGTGACATCATACAGGTCGTCCTGTCCCAGCGCTTTCATGCGGAAAACGGGATAGACCCCCTCGATCTCTACCGGGCGCTGCGTTATGTAAACCCCTCCCCTTACCTTTTCTTTCTCAAGCTTGATGAGACGTTTTTGATAGGCTCGTCGCCTGAGGTTATGGTGAGGCTTGAAGAAGGCGTGGCGGAACTCCGGCCCATCGCAGGGACGCGGAGACGCGGAAGAAACGAGCAGGAGGACAGGCACCTCGCCCATGAGCTCCTCGAGGATCCGAAAGAGAGGGCTGAACACGTGATGCTCGTTGACCTGGGCAGAAATGACCTGGGAAAAGTGGCGCGGACGGGCAGTGTGCAGGTCAATCAGCTTATGGTCGTGGAGCGGTATTCACACGTCATGCATCTTGTCAGCAATATCCAGGCGCAACTGTCCCCCGGGAAAGATTGCTTCGATCTCCTTGCGGCCGCATTTCCCGCCGGCACACTCTCCGGTGCGCCGAAGGTCAGGGCCATGGAGATCATCGATGAACT
>PLMX01000092.1 GCA_003142635.1 Syntrophaceae bacterium
GGCGGCGCATCAGGCTATATCGCCGTCATGATGTTCTTTGGACTGATGCCTGCAGTCATAAAGCCCACTGCCCTGACATTGAATATCCTGGTCTCATCCATTGCAGCCTTTCAGTTTTACAAGGCCGGGTTCTTTCGCTGGTCTCTCTTCTGGCCCTTTGCGTGTACGTCCATACCCTTCGCTTACATCGGCGGACATCTTACTTTGCCCGTTGAGGTTTATCGGATTGCCATAGGAATCACCCTGTTGTTTTCCGCCATGCGACTGCTGATTCGAGCCCCCCTGCAGAAGAATGAAATCAGGCATCCATCGACTGGTGTTTCGCTCTCTGTGGGCGCGATACTCGGTCTGATATCAGGCCTCATAGGTGTGGGGGGCGGCATATTCCTGAGTCCTCTCCTGATCCTTATGGGCTGGGCCGGGATCAAGGAGACCGCAGCGGTAGCGGCCGTATTCGTCCTCGTGAACTCCGTTTCCGGCCTTCTCGGCCATCTAAATGCCGCTCAAGATATGCCGCCCGTGGCCCTAGTGATCGCCTGCGCGGCGGTCTGTGGCGGCATTACAGGTTCGTACTTCGGAAGCAGAAGGCTTCCTCTTCTCGCCATACAGCGGGCCCTGTCCGTGGTGCTCGCCATAGCTGGATATAAGATGATTTTTGTTTAAGGAGATTTGATAATGAAACGGTCGATACTCTTGCTTGCAATCCTTGTGCAGGTACTTCTCCTTGTTCTAAGCGCTTACTCGGAAGTTCCAGTGCGGACGGCCACGGCTGTCTTTGCCGTCAACTGATATGATGTGGGCGCGGCGGCCCTGGAAGGGCGGCCAGGTATTATATCGGTGGAGAAAGGGTGGCAGGGATTTCATGAGGTGGACCGGGTCGTTTATGATCCCATGAAGGTGACCGTGGAACAGATGGAACAATGGCTCCGGCAAGCAGGCACTTATATTAGAACATTGCAACATCCTGCCAATAAGAAAAACTGAAAAATGCCGCGAATGAAGACTGTAAAGAAGATAATTGAGGAAGGGTGATTCCAGGAATGCATTATCTTCACTTAGGGCAAGGTTTTGGGAAGTACTAATTACGATCTTAGGTTAATCGGCGGATGTGCAGCGATACCCTTCCATTTCTTATCCTTCAGCGCCGAATCCTCTTCTACACCTGTTACGTCTTGTTCGTTCATTTCCGATTGTAATGAAGCATGGGAGTTACAAAGTGAAGAAACAAGGAAGAACTCTCGTTAACCCGCTATTTACTGATGACTTAATATTATAAAGCATAACCGAGCGGGGAAATACATTTTGACAATCAGCGAATCATCCTTAAATTAATCATGCATCATTCATATTTATGGAGGATAAAATGAAGAATCTCCTTTTAAGTTTGATATCACTTATATTTATAGTGGGATGTCAGAGTTCAGGTGGAGACCAACGGGAGGCAAAAAGTCAAATGAAAGAAAAAAGTGCGACAACCCAAATAGCCACATTTGCCGGCGGCTGTTTCTGGTGTGTAGAGTCTGATTTTGAAAAAGTTCCGGGTGTAGAGAAGGTCATATCTGGCTATACAGACGGAACCGGTGAGAATCCAACATATGAAACATATAGCAAGAAGGGATACGTAGAGGCTGTCCAGGTTTATTTCGATCCCTCGAAAGTCACCTATGAACAACTGCTCGATTACCTCTGGAAACATATCGACCCTACAGACCCGGGAGGACAATTTGCCGACCGCGGTCCTCAATACAGAAGTGCGATATTCTATCATGACGAAGAGCAGAAGCGGTTCGCGGAAAAGTCAAAGGCGGAATTAGGTAAATCCGGGAAGTTTTCCAAACCGATCGTGACGGAAATCATAAAATTCAACAAATTTTTCGATGCGGAGGAATATCATCAGGATTACTACAAGAAAAACCCTATAAGGTATAAATACTACAGACATGGATCGGGACGTGATCAGTTTTTGAAGAAAGTGTGGGGAGAAGAAGATGCTGGCATCAAACCCGCTTCAGTTCAAGAATACAAAAAACCTGATGACGTGACATTGAAGAAGTTATTGACCCCGATCCAATATGAAGTAACGCAGCATGAAGGTACAGAACCAGCCTTCAAAAATCAATACTGGGACAACAAGAGAGAGGGCATCTATGTGGATGTAGTTTCAGGTGAACCCCTTTTCAGCTCGTTGGATAAATATGACTCTGGCACAGGTTGGCCCAGTTTTACCAAACCCCTTGAGCCTGATGATATAGTCCAGAAGGAGGACCGCGGCTTCTTCGGCAGACGCACGGAGGTCAGGAGCAAACATGCTGATTCACACCTCGGGCATGTTTTTCCGGATGGGCCAAAACCATCCGGACTCAGGTATTGCATGAACTCGGCCGCTATGAGGTTCATACCCAAGGAGGATCTGGAGAAAGAAGGTTATGGCAAGTATTTGAATTTATTTAGCCAGAAGTAATATCAAATTGTGAGGGGTTAACCGCGATGGTCAACCCCTCTTTATCGCTAGATGTATATCTTTCAAAATTATCGGATGCTTGACTTCAGGAGTCCATCTTCTTTTATCCTCGAAGAAAATCAGCCAATAACTTCCAATGCCTTTCTCGCAATATCTTCACCCCATTCCTGAGTGAAGTGTCCAGCATGTTCAATCTCATATGGTTCTGAACAGTTACGTATAATATTTCTGAGATGTCTCATTATAGATGGGCCAAGCACCGGGTCCTTCATACCAATTGCCATAAACGTGGCGCCGGACCATTCGGCATTTAACCATTTACGAGCACGCCGGGATAATTCAGCACCTGGAGCATCTGGCGCGTCCGGCACAATATTTGGGAAACGTCTCACCCCTGCCTTATAGCGAATATCCGGGAATGGGGAATCATAAGCGCTGCATTCTTCAGTTGATAAATGCGGGCATGTCCTCGCCATAAGCTTGCCGACCGCCATATCGGGATTCTTATTGGTCCAGGCTCGCCAGGCAAGGAATCCTTCTGAAAGAGGGACGTCACCTGTACCGAGCATCGTATTCATCAACAGAAAGCGGGAAAACCTCCCAGGCATATCCATCGGCATGGTAAGCCCGAGAAGCCCTCCCCAATCCTGACAAACGAGAGTAATGTCAGTCAAATCGAGTCTCTCTATAAGCAGCATTAGAGTACTGCGATGAAAATCAAAAGTATAAATATTCTCATCCACGGGTTTATCGGATCGTCCGAAGCCAAACATGTCGGGTATCACAACTCTGTGTCCGGCATCCTTAAAAACAGGGAGCATCTTACGATAAAGATAGCTCCATGTAGGTTCTCCGTGAAGGCATAGGAATACCTGCTTCGCATTACTGGAACCTTCGTCAAGATAATGCATGCGTAGCCCCACATAGCCAGCAAGATCATCGATGTAGTTCGAACTGAAAGGGTAACTAGGAAGATGTGCAAAACGCTCATCCGGTGTTCTTAAAGCCTGTATCATAGCGAAACCTCCTCATAGCGGGCAGAACAAACATATCTAAATTAGAGCTGAGGAATATTAGCTTTCCGGCTGCTATCTGATAAATAAGTCTAACCGTTGCTATCATATATTACCACCAGAAATATTGAAGAGGTGTGTCAAGATTGAAGAACGATAAGGAAGGAAACGAGTGTTCATAAAGGTGTAAATAATAAAGCCTTAGTCACGATTAGCGAATTCTTATCAAACAAGCACAAATTTCTTGACTCGATCAGCTGTACTCATTATAAAAAAGATAGGCAAAGAATGGATTGGCGTTTATGGAGGTTAACATGGACAAGGACGAACTCAAAAAGATCCTTGCAGGCCTGTGCATTGCCACTCTCATCTCCGGTTCCACTCTCATGGTTTCTGGTTGTGCGACAAAAGCCAGCGCTTGAAGCGGTACGAAACCGGACGCAGGTGGCGTCCAGAAAGAAGAGCCTGCGAAGCCCGCAAGTAGCTGAAGCGGCGCAAAACCGGGTGCAGGTAGCACCCCAACGGAACAGCCGGCGAAGCCGGCAAGTAGCTGAAGCGGCACGAAGAAATAGTGCAGTTTGCACTATTAAAAACAAACTTTCCCCTGTATTGCTTTTGGGGACTGATCCGCTCATCCCCCTAAAAACTTTGCAGGCAGATCAACTGAAAACTGAGTATGATTGGAGCGCAACCGTTCTTTGCCTGTCTTAAAATGCACCGATGAATTCTTCAAAGAGTGAACTTGCAGCCATTTATCCCCGATGTCGCACACTTTTTGATCACGACACGTGGCAGCAGATCGTGTCCAGTCCTGGCTTGAATCACAAGCCGGAAAATTTTCTTGAGATCGTCGGGTCTTATAGTCCTCATGCCCGCCTTCCTGAATTTGTTGCTGAACTTGCCCGCCTCGAATGGAATATCTCTCAAGTGAAAGAAAAAAATATCTCAATGCCTGATAATCCAGAAGAGATTGTTATCAATCCCACGCTTCTTTTGCTTGAGCTTCAATGGAAGAATCTTGCGAATGATGTGAGTTCTATATCCGCACAGGCTCCGGAACCGGGAAAAGAATATGTCCTGATATGGAAACATCCTCAAGATGGCGAGGTTCACGTGAAAACTGCATCCCAGGAGGATCTCCTCATCCTCAAGATGATCTCCGAGAGTATTGATAGGAAGGAAGTGGCACAGATAGGTACAATATCGACCTTGGCGGTTGACGTTGCCTTTGATCGAGCCGTTCATAGAGGAATTATCATTGCACCGCCGTCTCGCATCCGGCGCGATTTCGACGCCATCGAAACATCTCCTTACGCGAGAGAGCAGTTTCTGTCATCGCCATCATTCACTCTTCAGTGGCACATCACGCAGGACTGCGACCTTCAATGTAAACATTGCTATGACCGGAGTGAACGAACCGCGCCTACACTTGAACAGGCCATTACGATCATCGATGATCTCGATAACTTTTGCCGCCAGCGCCATGTAAAAGGCCAGATATCATTTACCGGTGGGAACCCACTTCTGCATCCAGATTTTTTATCCATATACAGGGCTGCATCAGATCGTGGTTTTAAACTATCTGTTTTGGGAAATCCTACAACGCGTGAACATATAGTGACTTTGCTTTCCATCCAGCAACCAGATATTTTTCAGGTGAGCCTGGAAGGTTTACCTGAATACAATAATTTCATCCGGGGAGATGGTCATTTCGAAAAAACCATGTTGTTTCTCGAAATACTCCGTGAATTCGGGATCTATTCGATGGTGATGCTTACCATGACAAAAGAGAATATCTACCAGATTCTCCCCCTTGCTGAATTGCTTCGCGGAAAAGCGAATGTCTTTTACTTTAATCGCCTGTCGAAGGTGGGCGAAGGTGCGAGCCTCGAACTTCCCTCGAAGCAGGAATATATATCTTTTCTGGAAATGTACGTTTCAGCCTGTGAAAAAAATCCCGTCTTGGGCTTAAAAGATAATCTCATCAATGTCCTCAATTATCAGGAAGGATCAGCGCCCTTTGGCGGTTGTACGGGTTTCGGTTGCGGCGCCGCTTTCAATTTCGTTGCTGTTCTTTCCGATGGGGAGGTTCATGCTTGCAGGAAGTTTCCCTCTCCCATAGGCAACATATCGCATCAGAAGATTGCAGAGATTTATGATTCGGAAATTGCTGAGCGCTACCGATCGGGATGTGCCGAATGTCGATTATGTCTTCTGCGTCCTGTGTGTGGGGGGTGTCTTGCGAGTGCTTATAGTTACGGCCTCGACGTTTTCGAAAAGAAAGATCCCTACTGCTTCTTTTAACGAATTTGCAAAAAAGGGAGGGTGACATGTTCTGGAGAATTATCATGGTAGTGTTCATAACGATATTTTCAATCAATGAAACCCATGCGGGCAGTTGCAGCGGCAGGGGAATTGAACTGCAGGTGCTGGGTTCCGGTGGTCCTGAGGTTCAGGATAAGCGGGCTTCCAGCGGTTATTTGATATGGAATGATGGAAAAGCGAGAATACTTATAGACTGCGGGGGAGGCAGCGCCCTGCGCTTTGGCCAATCCGGTGCGCAGATGAAGGATCTTAATTTGGTCCTATTTACACATTTCCATGTGGACCACGCGGCGGATTTTCCTGTTCTTGTGAAATCCTCTTTTTTTGAGGACCGCACCCGTCCTTTGCCCGTCTTTGGTCCCGCGGGAAGCAGTCTATTTCCGTCCACCACTGAATTTATCAAGGGCAACTTTGACAAGAAAAGGGGCATTTACCGTTACCTGAGCGATTATCTTACAGGCGGTGAATCAAGTTATGCCATAAAGCCAAATGATGTGGAATTAAACGAGGACAACATCAATCCTGTGTACTCGGAAAACGGTTTAAAAGTGTATGGCTTGGCAGTAAGACACGGTATTGTTCCGGCCATTGCATGGAGAGTGGAAATTGGGGGAGTAGCGATTGTTATTGCCGGGGACTCCGATGGCGAGAACAAGAACTTGGTAACATTAGTGAAAAATGCCGACCTGCTGGTTGCTACCAATGCGATTCCGGAAGGTACCGGAGGGATTGAACGCAAGCTCCATATGCCGCCCTCCGTGATTGGCAAAATTGCTGCGGATGGTCAAGTGAAGAAGTTGATTTTGTCTCACCGCATGTTACGTACTCTTGGAAGAGAAGACGAGACGATCAAATTCATTTCACAGCTTTACAAAGG
This sequence comes from Syntrophaceae bacterium, assembly GCA_003142635.1. GTDB lineage: Bacteria > Desulfobacterota > Syntrophia > Syntrophales > UBA2185 > Fen-1135. The sequence continues at coordinate 6,677 of PLMX01000092.1, forward strand.
GCCAGCCATTTTTGCAAACGACCTTGATTGTTTTTCTCTTCCGTAAATGACAGGAGATTCGTCGCTTCGGTTCTGGCGGATCGGCACAAGGTGAGCTCGAAACAAATTCAGCGGTTTCTCCGGCACAAGAACCTGAGGACAACGGAGCTCTACATTCACTCGCTTACGGATGATCTCCGGCAGACCGCGGACCTACTTTCCGAAACTAATTTACCCGAAGGCTTTACCCGAAAAGGGATGTGGGTTGGTGCTGAAAATAGCTAACATGCTAACATATTTAAACTATTATGGCGTCCCCACCGGGATTCGAACCCGGGTTACCGGCGTGAAAGGCCGGTGTCCTAGGCCTCTAGACGATGGGGACGTGCAGTGCGTAAGAAATCGTTTAGGAATCGTGCCTTTTATCGTATTGTTGACGAAAAAGTCAAGCAACAAATAATGGATCAAGAAATAAGATTGCCGCGCCTGTTCCCTTCTTGCAATGACGAGCAATAGGAAAGCAGACTTGAAGGTCCGCACTACATGCCAAGTTTAAGATTTCTCCCTCCGGTCGAAATGACAATAGTCCATTTATTCAAAAATAACCGGCTCCTTGAGAATGGATTCCCTCGCCTTGGCTGCAAGCGCTGCCACCTGCGGATGCGTCTCTTTCAGATTCCTGAGCTGCCATAGGTTGTCGGCTGTCCGGAGGACAAGCATTGCCATGTCTCCATCGGAGATCCCGGCAGATTCGATAATTTCGTCCCAGTCAACGCCTCTTGCCCAATCGTAGATAACCGAAGACGTCCATAGATAGAGAGGGGATACGCGAAACCCGGAAGCCTCCATGCGCTCCGCGAGCGGCTGCAGCGTCGTAACTATCCGGCTGTAACACCGCGTCAGTTTGCGCGGCATGGTCTTGCTCGTCATTTTAATATTGTCGTCACCGTCGTAAACAAAAGGCGCGAGCGCCGCCGCGAGGAGGTGTTCATCATCCGGCGGGAATATATTTCGCTTCAGAGATTCAGCAATCAGGATGGGTTGATCCAGCCTCAACTTCGATGCCCACATGCCGTTTTCCGTGAGCCTGTCATTCTCATCAACAAATCTTTCCGTCTTGAGAAAGGAGAGATGCCTCTGGAAGTCTTCCCACAGGCCTATGCTATGGTCCTCTGCGCTCCCCGCTTTCGTCATCCGCGCATGCTGATACATGGCAAAAGAGTTTTCAAAGATCTTCCTTATATCTTCCGGGGTCTGCGAGAGAAGGAGATTCAGGACCATGGAAAAATCGTTCTTTATCTGGCTCAAAATATCTTCCGGCCTCTTGAAGAGAAGGCGGCGGATGTGTTCCAAATCCATGAATCTCCCGGGGACGACGAGCAGGAAGCCGATCTTGTCCACGCCCCGTCTTCCGGCCCTTCCCGTCATCTGGTGGAATTCGGTGCCCTTTAAAGGGCTGAAGTCATGGCCGTTGAAGAGATCTGAATTGAAAAGCACGATTGTTCTTGCCGGGAAATTAACGCCGGCGGCTACGGTGGAGGTGGCAAAGATCGCCTGGAGGTTCCCGCTTTTCATCATCGTTTCTACAAGGAATTTCCAAGAGGGGAGTTGTCCCGCATGATGGGAAGCGACCCTTGCAGTTGTCAGATAGTGGAGTTGTTTGTGATTCTCCAGATACGGGAAACGTGAGAGGGTCTCTTCGAGGGTGTAATGGAAAGAATCATCTTTGTCATCGTCCGGGAGCCCCCCGCAGGCGTTCAGGGCCGCATCGCACTCAGATCTGGACTTAAGAAAAAAGATGGCCGGCAGGAGCTGGTATTTTCCGAGGGTCCTGATGATCTCACCGAAAGGGGGAGATTGCCTGCCATGCGGCATTCTTCTTTGCTTATCCCTGAAAAATTCGTTGACCTTGCCGTAGAGTCTTTTCTTTTCGAGATAGGGCATGATGCGCCCGGAAGGGTGGAAAAAAAGCGGATAGAGAGGAACCGGTCTCTTCTCTTCCCTGATGACGACGCATTCCTTCCCTCTTATCGTGGAGAGCCATTGGGCGATCTCATCGCCGTTTCCTATTGTAGCGGAGAGCAGAAGCAGGCTTATCCTCGCAGGGAGGTAGATCATGACCTCCTCCCAGACTACGCCCCGGTCCGCATCTCCCAGGAAATGGGCCTCGTCGAGAATGACGAGATCACAGTTTAAGTCTTCCCCACTGTGCATCACGTCATAGAGCTGGTTTCTCAGAATTTCCGTAGTCCCGACCATTATCGGGGCGGCAGTGTTTTCTTTGGTGTCGCCCGTCAGGATGCCGACGTTCCGGCTTTCGAACTGGAGCCCGAATTCCACCCACTTGGCATTGGTCAGCGCCTTCAGTGGGGAAGCATACCAGCATCTTCCGCCGCCGCTGAAGACAGACATAATCGCCTGTTCCGCGACCCAGGTCTTCCCGGAGCCGGTGGGCGCGATTACGAGACAGTCGGTCCTTCTCACCGCCTCCAGCGCGCGGAGCTGAAAGAGGTCCGGGGCGAACGGTGCAGAGACGGGCCTTCCGATTCTTGCAAATATGCCTTTCAGTACCGGCTCGGCATCCGCCTGCAATCTTGCATGTTCACGGGGTTTGTTTTTTCTGCGAAACTTATTTTTTTTGTCGAACCGTTTCGGGCGGCGGTGCTGCTGCATAGAGATCAGTCGCTTTCTCCATTTAAGACTCTGCCTTTTTTTGTACCACGAATAGACTGTATGGTAAAGAACTGCTTGATTGGTTCGCCCGACGCTCTGCAAGTCCCGCAGCAGTTCTGGAATTTCCATGAACTATTGTCATTTCGGTGAGCTGAAGCCCTGAGCATCGCGAAGGGGCAGCGAGAAATCTTAGCACTGGGTAAGATTAAAAGATATCTCCCGGAGTTTACCCCGAGTAAACCGAGGGGGTCGATATGACACTTTAATACTTGGCTTCCAATTCAAAAGTAATTGTTAGATACAGGAATTCATGGTAGCTTGGCACTGTAAAGAATAAAAAGGTTTTGAGACGCGCTTAGGGGATGTCTGAAGCATGGAAGGACGCACATTTGGGCAAAGAGATATAACCATCATCGAAGATGTAGGCAGGATCATCAGCGGCTCGAGCGGCCCGGCGGATACGCTTCAGGGGATTGTCCGACTCATTGCCGACAAATTCGATGTCGACGTCTGTTCCATCTATGTACTTGAGGAGGACAAGGACCGCCTGTCTCTTGCCGCAACCGTCGGATTGAACGAGGACATGGTAGGCAGGATATACATGGGTCTCGATGAAGGCCTTACGGGCCTTGTTCTCAAGCGAATGAGAGCTCTTTTCGTGAAAAATCCTGCCAGCCATCCGAGATACAAGTATTTCGAAGGCAGCGGCGAGGAAAGGTATCACAGTTTCCTCGGCCTTCCCCTCATTTACCACGGCGAGGCGCTGGGGGTTCTCGTTCTTCAAACTGCGGATGAAGAAGCCATAAGCGAATCCGATATCGTCATATTTTCCACGGTCGCATCACAGATAGCGGGCGTGGCGGCGTATGCCAATCTCTTGAGGGATATTAAAGAAAAGACCGGGCAGGCGGACGAGCCGGCGGATGCGGTTTCAGGCCCGGAGCAGGGGAGGGCAAAGAGCGCTGCCAAGAAGGATATATTAAGGGGTGTGCCTGTATCCGCCGGAGTCGGAGACGGGCATGTACACTACCTCCGGGAGGCAATAGGATTTTCCGATGTTTATTATCGTGAAGCCGATGATGTGGATCGTGAAATCAGCAGGTTTGAAAATGCCCTCAAACGTTCCGAAGCGCAGGTCGAGCGTCTATGCGGCGATGTCAGGTCTGAAGTTTCCCCGGGGGATGAAGACATCCTGCGCACACATCTCAAGTATCTGCATGACCGCGGCCTGAGAGACAAGATCATCGCAAAGATCAGGGAGAAGAATGCAGCCGAGTATGCACTGAAGGAAGTGATCCTGGACTACGTGAGGCAGTTTTCGAGGATGAAGGACACCTATCTCCGTGAGAGGGGGTTTGATATTGAAAACGTGGGAAAAAGGATATTGCAGAATCTTCTTGGCTTCGAAGATGAGGCCCCCAAGAGGTTTGGAGAAAAGACGATCGTCATTGCATCGAGCATATCTCCCGGTGAATTGATCAATCTCCGGCAGGAAAACCTGAAAGGCATCATCGTGTCTAAAGGCGGTGTCGCGTCCCACGTGGCAATTCTTGCGAGGTCCTTTGAGATGCCCATGGTCATTGTCTCAAGGGCGCTCCTCAGTGAAATACAGGAGCATGACCCGTTGATTGTTGACGGCACGTCGGGTGTCATCTATCACGAGCCGTCGGAAATGATCGTACGGGAATATCAGCGGCTCGAAGAGGAAAAGGCGAGGCAGTATGGAAGGCTGGAAGCCATAAGGGAGGCGAAGGCGCAAACGCCTGACGGTTTTGAAGTCATGCTCGGCACAAACATCAGTCTGCTTTCCGATTTTGAACTCGTGGATAAATACGGTGCAGACCATATCGGCCTTTATAGAACCGAGTTTCCCTTCCTTGTGAGGGAGCGCTTTCCCTCGGAAAGTGAGCAGGTGGACCTTTACCGGCGTGTGCTTGCTGCTGCCAAAGGGAAAGATGTTACCATGCGCACCCTCGATGTGGGAGGCGATAAATTCCTCTCCTATCTGGACTATCCGAAAGAAGATAACCCTTTCTTAGGCTGGAGGTCTATCCGGGTGTCCCTTGAGCTCAGGGATGTCTTCAGGGATCAGATACGCGCGATGCTGCGGGCATCGGCATTTGGTCATCTAAAAATCCTGTTTCCCATGATTTCTTCAGTGAAAGAAATAAAAGATACCCTGTCAATCGTGGAAGAGGAAAAGTCAGGCCTGCGTGGTAAAGGCATAGCCTTTGATGAAAGAATAAAAGTGGGTCTCCTACTCGAGGTGCCGGCAGCCGCTGTCATCCTGGAAAAGCTGCTCAGGTACGTGGATTTTGTGAGCGTCGGCACCAATGACCTCATCCAGTTTGTCCTTGCCGTGGACAGGAATAATCAAAAAGTTGCGCCCATATATAATCCCCTTCATCCCGCCGTGATTTCCACCATCCGGGACATTGCTTCGGTATGCAGGAAAAATGACAAGCCAATGGTCATCTGCGGTGAAGCGGCGTCAAATCCTAAGTGCGCTTACCTTTACTTAGCGATGGGGATCGAGCAGCTGAGCATGAATGCACCCTCAGTGCCGATCATCAAGCACCTCATGAGACAAGTGAGACTCGCGGATGCGAAAGATGTTTTGGCAGATGCGTTATCCATGGAGGACACCGATGAGATAGAGGCGCTGGTGGATGAGCGTGTGGCTCCGGTGTTAAACGACTTGAATGAAGGTGCAGCCGTAACAATTACAGGCAGAGCCTGAGAGCGCAGGGTTCTGAAAATCACACTGTTCGAGGCGTCCCGCCGTCCATCTACTGCTTCGAAGCCTCCTTTTCGCAGGTCATGAAGTTTGACAGGCAGGAAGATACATTCCCGACCAGTTTTTCCAGCAGACCCGTATCCATACCCGGCTGGTAGCGCAGATTCGAAAAATCTCCGAGATTTATGCTGCCGATGATCTCTCCATTGACGATTATGGGGGCAATGGCGATGGACTTGATAAAGAATTTCTTCTTGCGCGGGAGAAGTTTGTAAAAAGGTCTGAGATCGTTGTTTACGAGTACAGGCTTTGTGCTTTCGCCGATGATGTTCAGGAAGGTGGCGCGGTCTATGATGTTGAGACGTTCCTTGATGATATGCGATGACCGGAGCTGCTGAATCAGGCTTGCAAAACCGGTTTCCGCGGCGACCGATATCCACACGAACGGGATGCTGAATTCTTCCTGAATCTGCAGGAGAATTTTTTCAAAAAGGTCTTTGGCGTTGAGGAAGGATGGGAGGTGTTTCTCGATCTTGTTTATCTTTTTTGCTATCTCTTCGTTAGTCTTCAAGATGTCCGCATGTTCGTCCATTAAATTATCTCCTTCCTCATAGCTTGAATTCGGCGACAACGACCGTGTGATCCGATGGTTTTTCTGCAAGCCTCGTTTTCATGTCAATCCTGCAATCTGTTGATTCTCCGGCCAGGGGCTTTGTCGCTAAGATGTGGTCTACCCGCCAGCCGAGGCCGCGCTCGACTGATTTCGGCACCCGGTAATCGAAGAAGGTGTAGTGACTTCCTTCATCGGGGTGAAATTTTCTGAAGAGATCAAGAAAGCCCCACGACTTCACGAGATCGAATGCCTCCCGGACCTCCGGTGCAAAACAGACATGGCCCACGAGCCTCTTGGGGTTATGAACGTCTATGGTCTCCGGCGCCACGTTGAGGTCTCCGCACCAGATCAAGGGCTTTGCGGATGAATAAGATTTTTTAAGAAGCGCTGTGAGCCGTTTGAACCATTTGAGTTTGTAAGCAAAGTGTTCGCTCGCGAGCTCGCGCCCCTGGGGGACATACGTGTTTAACACGGGTATGCCGGAAAACACGCCCCGGATCAGACGGTCGTGATCAGGCCGCCCGCCGTCATCAAGACCGAAATGGACACCCTCCGGTTTTTCGATGGATGCCACGGCCACGCCGCTGTAGCCCTTGTCTCCCCTGAAGATCACATGGTAGCCAGCGTCTTCAAACTCATGGGCCGGAAAATTATTGTCGTCAACCTTGGTCTCCTGCATACAAAAGACATCCGGGCGGTTTGCCTTAAGCCACGGTATGACAATATGGAGACGCGAGCGGATGGAATTCACATTGTAGGTGGCGATTCTGAAACTTCTCATGGCATCTATTTATCAAGGATAAGTTACGGTTTGAACAACTATAAGAAAAACGGTTCCGGCTGTCAATATGAAACGGGCCGTATCTCTTGCCGCGGCCATTTATTGAGCCACATAAA
>PLMX01000079.1 GCA_003142635.1 Syntrophaceae bacterium
GAGGAGAGAGTTCCGGTTGTCATTAATCTCATTCTTGAAGAGCTAAAGAGATTGCGTCACGAGCTGTTAACGGAAAAGGAGATGGCACAGGTCAAAGAGTTGATCAAAGGAAATTTTCTCCTTTCTATGGAAAGCACCGACAGCCGTATGATAAGATTGGCCAAGAACGAAATTTCTTTCGGAAGGCATATCCCCGAAGACGATGTTATTGCCGCTGTAGACGCGGTTGCCGCAGAAGATGTCAGGAAACTTGCCTTTGAAATATTCAGGCCCGGCGCCATATCCATCGCCGCCACGGGAAGGATTTCGGAAGAGGACATCGCTCTTAATTCGTATGAGGGGTAATACTGTAAAAATGCAGGGACGAATGCCTGAGTCGCGATGATAGAAGAAATTGACGTGTATATTCAAAAGCTGCCCGGTTATTTGGACGTGTCGCTTCCTCGATACATGACGGAACATTCAGCGGGCATGGATATCTATGCAGCTGTCAAGAAAGATGAGACGATACTTCCCGGACAGAGGAAGATAATTCCTACAGGCATGGCGATTGCGCTGCCGGAAGGCTATGAAGCAGAAATAAGACCCCGGAGCGGCCTTGCCATAAAGAATGGTGTGACGCTGGTCAATTCTCCCGGAACCATTGACGCGGATTACCGCGGTGAGATCGGCATAATAATGATTAACCATGGGGAAGAGCCCTTCGTCATCAGGCGCGGTGACCGCATCGCACAGATGATAATCCACAGGGTCTGCAAAGTTTCATGGATAGAGTGTCGGCAACTTGATGCAACAATCAGAGGGGATGGGGGTTTCGGCCATACTAAGTAAGGTGAACGCTTCATGAAGAAATTCAGGGTAAATAAGACATACAAAGAGATCAACGAGAAGATCAAGAAAGGCAAGGCCGTTGTTGCAACAGCAGAAGAGATGATCGACATCGTTGAGAGACACGGTCACGTTGAAGGGGCCCGCAGAATAGACGTTGTCACAACCGGAACATTCGCCCCGATGTGTTCATCCGGTGCCTTCCTGAACTTCGGCCATACTGCTCCGAGAATAAGGGCATCCAAAGTGTGGCTGAATGACGTACTCGCTTACGGCGGCATCGCGGCGGTGGACTGCTATATAGGAGCAACTGAGGTGGCCGAAGGCGATCCCTTGAATAGCGTCTATCCAGGGGAATTCAAGTATGGAGGCGGGCATGTGATTCAAGATCTGGTGGCGGGCAATGTAATCAGATTGCGTGCAGAAGGGTATGGGACCGACTGCTATCCTGCCAGGAGATATGAAAAAAATATCACGATAAACGATCTGCGGGATGCAATCCTCTTCAACCCCCGGAATGCCTATCAAAATTATAATTGTGCCGTTAATATGTCTGACAAAACAATTTATACTTACATGGGGGTGTTGAGGCCCCGCGTGGCCAACGCCAATTATGCCACGGCGGGACAGTTAAGCCCTCTCTTTAACGATCCCCACTACATGACCATCGGTATAGGAACGAGAATTTTTTTGGGAGGGGCGCAGGGTTACGTGGCCTGGCACGGGACCCAGCATAACCCGAATGTTAAGAGAGGCAAGCATGGCGTCCCTAAAGAAGGCGCCGGAACGATTTCGGCAATAGGGAACCTTAAAGAAATGTCCTCGCACTGGCTTGTAGGCGCGAGCATGTTAGGATATGGGGTTTCCCTGTATGTTGGCATAGGCATTCCCATACCAGTCTTGAATGAAGAGATGGCAAAGTACACGGCGGTTAAAAATGAGAATATATTCACACAGATCTATGACTACAGCATGGATTATCCTAAAGGTGGTGCTCTCAAGAGTCTTGGAGAGGTTAGCTACAAAGAACTCCGTTCCGGCGAGATCGTAATAAATGGTAAGAAAGCTATTACAGCGTCCTTATCAAGTTATTACAAGGCAAAGGAAATTGCGCATATCCTCAAGGAGTGGATTGAACACGGGGATTTCCTCCTCGGAGAGCCCCAACAGTGCCTGCCTTCTGTAATGATCTAATGACCGGACTTGCGAGAAGCTGAAAAAAAACATAAGACCACTCACAATACCTCTTAAGTATATCAATACAGCTAAATTTGCTTTATACGGCTACATTCAGGAACATCAAAGCGGGGTCTTTTGCGATGTGCCATTCTTAATCAATGTGCATTAATCTTAAAAAATATTTAGTATGAGTGATATTAATCACTTGACATTATTTATTTTTAGTATCATAAAATCGGTATAGGGGTAAGGTTTTCCCAGTTTGAGGATAACTGTGAAAAAAAATAAGGTCAGACAATTTCGTGAAGCGATCCCTTTGAGTATTGCCGAACTCGCAAGAAGGGCGGGCTTGGCCCCCCAGACTGTGACAAAGATGGAAAAGGGATTGCCGACAAGGAAGTATTCCGAATTGAAGGTGGCAAAGGCTTTACGAAAAAATTACGAAGACGTTTTTATATCGGATAAGGAAGCGTAGTACATATCTTGCATTCTTTCTTGGAGGCTTGTCGGAGACCAGTGGTTAAGATGAAAGTGGGAAGGTATCTTGTCGTTTTTATTTTTGTGATGGGTATGCTCATCATTTTCGGTAAGAGGGGGCTCGTCGATAACTATTCCATGAAGGAGCGCTTAATGTCCCTTAAGAAGACGAATCAGGATATTTCCCTTGAAAACAAGGAATTGAATAAGAAAGTAACGTTGCTAAGAGGCGACCTTCAATATATGGAGACGGTGGTTCGAAATGAACTCGGCATGGTCAGGAAGGGAGACCTCGTTTATCGATATCTGAAATAGACCTGCTGTATGAGAAGAAAGAACCAAGCACGGTGATCCGATGTTCGACGTCAAAAATTTGTTAGCAAGCGGCAAAAATATATTCAGTCTTGATACCATCAAGAACCTGTTTCCAGCAAGCAAGAGCCTGGTCGGGCTTGACATAGGATCAAGCGCCATAAAGCTTGCTGAAATAGTCGAAACNNCAACTATTCAAACAGTCCGGCTGCAAGAGAAAGTCCATAATCACCTCACTTTCAGGACACTCCGTTATCATCAAGAAAGTAAACTTTCCCACAATGGATGAAACAGAATTGCGTGAGCTGATAAAAGATGAAGCAGGAAAGTATTTGCCTTTTGATAGCATGGAGGCCGTAAGCTACGATTTCCAAATCCTGGGCGAGAATGAATTCAACCCCAATCAGATGGATGTCATTATCGTTGCGGCAAAGAATGAGGTCGTTAACTCCTATGCCGATGCGATTCAGCAGGCAGGGTATTCGCCGGTTATCATGGACGTAGATTCCTTCGCACTGGAGACTATGTATGAAGAGAATTACGATTTTGAAGACAATGAAATGGTCGTGCTCGTCAATATTGGGGCAAGTATCACGAATATAAATGTTCTCAGAGGCGGTTCTTCGGTCTTTACCAGAGATTTTATGCTGGCAGGAAATTCCATCACTGAGGCGATTGGGCAAAAGATGGGAATCGCCTTTGAAGAGGCCGAGAGAATCAAGGTAGAAGGTCCCGGTGGAAACGAAGCAGCGGAAAAGGAATTCCGGGAAAGTCTCCTTTACTACGCTGATCCGATCTGTTCGGAAATTGAGAGGTCCGTTGATTATTTCAGATCCACCTATGGCGGGGAATTTTTGAAACGCATTCTCCTCTCCGGTGGAAGTGCAAGAATTCCGGGAATCGTGAGTGACCTCACACACAGGCTCGGCGTGGAAGCGGAAATCGCCAATCCCTTTAGAAAAATAGGCTGTGATGCAAAGGCCCTGAATCAGGCCCCAGCCGAAGAGATTGCACCCATCGCGGCCGTCGGTATCGGACTCGCGCTGAGAAAAGTTGGTGACAAATGATCAGAATTAATCTTCTCCCCTACCGGGAAAGGGAAAAGAAGGAGGATATTACTCGTCAGGTCGTTATCATTGTCATTACCCTCGTCGTATTTCTTTTAGTCATTGGTTCTCTCCAACTTTATCTCAGCATCAGTGTAAGCAGCCTTGAAAAAAACATAAAACTCCAAGAGGAAAGACTCGTCGATCTGACAAAAATTATAGGCGACATAGAACAGTATAAATTGAATAAGGCGACCCTGGAGAGAAAACTCGCGATAATCAGCAATCTCGAAGAAAATCGTCTGGCCCCTGTCATGATGCTTGACGAAATTTCGCTGTTAGTTCCTGTAAAGGATGTCTGGCTCGATAAGATCTCAGAGAAAGGTTCAGAAGTTACATTGGACGGCATGGCAAGAAACAATATCGAGGTTGCGCATTTTATGAAGAATCTCTCCGGAGCCAACTTTGTCAAAACCGTGGATCTGTTATCCACCAGGGAAAGAGAAGTCTCCGGCCTGAAATTGCAGCAATTCGTAATATCTTGTGTGAAAAAGAGGGTTCCATAATTAGATGGCGATTACTTTCGAAGACATAAAGAAGTGGCCCCCAAAGCGTAAGGCAATTGCACTCGGCATTATTTATTTGCTTTTAGGCGGCGCATATTATTCGCTTTTTATGCAATCATCCATGGATCAGAAAGGGGCTTGGGAAACGAAGCTTTCCGACCTTCAGGAGCAAGTCCAAGAAAAAGAACGTCTGGCGGCCCAAAAGGGCAGATATGTGAGAGAGGTAAATACGCTGAAGGAAGCATTCAAGATTGCCTTGACGAAGCTGCCCGACCAGCGCGAGATACCGGGTCTACTATATTCTGTTGCGCAGGCCGGGAAAGATTCCGGCGTAGATTTTATCCTTTTCGAACCGAAACAAGCAGAAAAGAAATCCAGGGAAGTGGAGGAGCTCTTATTAAAGCCGACGCCTGCAAAAGCCGCAGCACAAAAGCCGGCTGACAAGAAACCTGCCGCAGCGTCGAACCCGCAGGAAGAACAGTTTTATGAGGAGATACCGGTTAGAGTATCGGTAAGTGGAAGCTTTCACAGCACCGTGACTTTTTTTGAAAAGGTCGCGAAGCTTCCGAGGATAGTCAATATTGAAGATATATCAATGTCAGAAGCGAAGGACGTAAAACGCGGGCGTGTTATTATCACGAACTGTCTGATAAAGACTTACATGTTCCTCGAGAAAATGGATGAGAAAAAAGCGGATGGAAAAAAATAGACTCCGAGCTCATGTAATGCACATACTTCTGGCCTCAATTGCTGCTTTGTGGCTGTTAGTGTCCATATCTACAGCCGCAGTGACACAGTCACCCGAGGCAAAAGCGCAGAGTGCCGATGTGGCTGAAACGAAGATCTCTGATCTGAAAACGGTTCCCGCATACAAATATAACCCCATCGGAAAGCCCGATCCATTTAAACCTTTTATCGAACAGGAGTTGAGCCCGAAGAAGAAGACTGAATCAAGAACCCTGCCTATTTCACCCCTTCAAAGGGAAGGTATCGAGCAGTTCAGGCTCGTTGGCGTGTCAGGTGATGACCATCATAGAATAGCCATAGTTCAGGATGTTAAAGGTAAAGCCTACCCGATTTTTTTGGGAACGTACATTGGCAAGAACAGCGGCAGGGTAGTGGAGATACTCCCGGACCGCGTCATTATTGAAGAAAAAAACAAGGCAGCGGACAAGCAGGCAAAGAGACTGACGATTAAACTTCGCAAAGACGAAGGTGAGGAGTAACCATGAAAAGAAACATGCCCTGGTTTATAATCTTGATTGCTTGTGTAATGTTTATTGGCAGTACCGAATATGCCGGGAGTGCACCGACGGAAGATAAAACACCGCAGGAGGCCTCTCCAGCCAAGGTGCAGGGTACAGATTTCGGTTACCTGGAAGGTATAGCATTTGACAGAATAAACGGCAAGGAGCGCCTCACCATTGTTTTATCCAAACAGTCAGCTGTCGCTATTGAATCCATAGGCGGCAAGGATCTATTGGTAAAGATCACAAAGGTGTTTGTACCTGAGGAGCTCAAACGCACCATAGGTGAAGGAAAGCTTTCCAATATAATCAGTGTTGTGCCTTCCCAAAAAACAGTTGACGGCGAGCAGTGGGCATTAATCACTATCGCTTTAAGAGAGCGCGTCCCTTACAAGGTGAACCAGAAAGGACAAAATGTACTGATTGACTTCGATGTAAGAAGCCTTGCTGCCAGAACGCCTGTGGTTGAGCAGAGTGCACCAAACGTCCTTAAAGAATGGCAAAAAGCTGCGGAAGTTCCTGAAGAAGATATAACCCAAAAGCCGGCAAAGCCTCCCTATGGCGGTCCTGCGATATCGCTTGATTTTCAGGACGCGAATATAAAGACCGTTTTCAGATTGCTCGCTGAGGTGGGTGGGGTCACGATTGTATCAGGAGATGATGTCAAGGGGAACGTGACCGTGTACATGAAGAAGGTCCCCTGGGATCAGGCCCTTGATACCATTTTAGATGTCCAGGGTCTTGTCAAGAAACAGATGGGTGACATAATCAGTATCATGACCATCGAAAAAATGAAAAAAGATCAGGCTGACCGGCGGGCGGGGGAGGAAGACCGTATGAAAGCCGAGGCTGTTGCGAAGAAAGCGGAACAGGACCGCCTCGAAGAGAGAGGAAAACTGCGGCAGGTATCCATAGAAGCAAAAATCGTGCAGGTCCAGGATGATTTCGTGAGAAACATCGGGGTACAGTGGGGCGGCGTAACATACAATTCTGTTGGAGGCTATTCCTCTGCCCTGATGGCCGGCACAAATCCCGGCACAAATGCCTCTGGGGCTCGTAATATAACATGGGGGTATCCATCAGCTATTCCATTTACAAATTCGGACGGGACCGTAATTCAGTCAGCTGCCCTTAATTATCCAGCCTCGGTAGCAGGGCCGACATTCGGTCTCATCATAGGCGGTAGCGCAGCCGTTCTCGAAGCCCAGCTTCAGGCCCTTGAGACAAACAATACAGGAAAAATCATTTCATCGCCCAAAATTACCACCATGGATAATGTCAAAGCTACAATAAAACAGGGGCAGGAAATTCCCTATGTTACAATAGATAAAGATGGAAACAGGAGCATCACCTTCAAGGAGGCTGTCCTGAAACTGGAGGTTAAACCTAAGATTACGCCCGATGGCACCATTTCGATGGAGATCAAAGCGACAAATGACTCTGCGGACTACGCCACAGGTGCCTTGCTGGGAGGGAACCCGCCCATTAACAAGAATGAGGTTGAGTCTAAAATTGTCGTACAGGATGGAGATACCATTGTTATCGGGGGAATCCTCAATACTTCGGATCAAAGGAACGAAGCCGGTGTTCCCTGGCTTATGAAAATACCCGTCCTGGGCTGGTTGTTCAAAACTGAGGGCATAACGAAACAGCGAAAACAGCTTATGGTATTTATCACCCCGAAGATAATATCAAAAGAAGATGTGGGTGTCGACAAATTCGAAAGGCCGAAGGGCCCCGAAAAACCTAAGGGATAGGACATTCTCGTTTCTTTGTAATCAAAAGCGTTGCGACTTTCTTCTTCCCGCACCACTCTTTTTAAAACTGAGAGATGTGAAAGTGAATATGAACCGGTTAATCATAATGCATGCCCTTCTTGCGGCGTGTGTTCTTGCCATCGCGGCATGCGGGACGAGCCCATGGAATCAGGAACAGGCAGATGCCCACCTTAATGTCGGAGCTGCCTATTTGGGATCGGGACGGTCTAATGATGCCTTAAAGGAACTTTTGGAAGCGGAAAAACTCTCACCCCGAGATCCCAAGGTCCATTATTATCTGGGGATTTCGTACCTCGAGAAAGGGCTTAGAGACAACGCCATCGATGAATTTAAGAAGGCCTTGTCCTTGAAGCCCGACTATTCGGAGGCTCACAATTTTTTGGGCGTGATCTATCGCGACAAAAAACAATGGGACATGGCCGTTGAGGAATTTAAGAATGCCCTTGCCAATGCACTGTATGAAACCCCGGACAAGGCAATATTTAACATGGGAACGGTCTATTACGGGAAGGGGGATTATGAGAAGGCCCTGAAAATGTACGAAGAGGCGAAGAACAGGCAGCCGCATACAATACCCGTCCCTGTAATAGACCTTAACATGGGGATAGCCTGTTATGCCAAGGGGGATTTGGAAAAGGCGGTTAGTTATTTCAGGGCATCCCTAAAGGCTGCCCCCTCTTTACTGGAATGCCACTACTGGTTAGGGCTGTCTTATATCAAACTGCATGATCCGGCAAAGGCAAAGGCAGAGTTTAAGACCATCATCGATATAACACCGGATTCGGGACTTGGTATAGAAGCCAAGAAGAGCCTCGATTCCATAACGTCCTCGCGTTAGTCCGGCAAACCGTACTAAACGCACGAATTCGTTCATCTCATCATCGGTCTTAGGACACCGCAAGATTTCCACGCCATTTCGTTGAGCATCCCTCACTCGCTTCTAAGTCCTTCTTAAGAAATATCCCCTCACAAAAAAATCCCCCTGCCCTTTTTACGGCGATTTGCGCCGGTGAGGGCAGGGGGATTGACAGGTAAATATTTTTTACGCTGAGGTCTCTCTGCGAAGCGCGGGTAAAGCTCTTCGCAATTCTATGACCCGCGTTTCTTGACGCTTCTACTGTATCCTCCTATCCTTCCAGTTCAGGATGTTGACCCTGTTGGAGAGCCCCGGAGGATTGAAGTTCACGCGCTGCGTGCTCGCCGCAATACCGCCGCCGCCGCTCAGCGTTATATAGATATCCCCGATAGTCGATCCTCCCGGTTTCATGGAAATCAGGGGTGAAGAGGCTATGCCGGCCCCGAGTGACATGCTGCGTGCCGAGCCGCCGAATGCGCCGTTACCGGAGGTATAGAGTAAGGCGTAGAGTGATGCTGTGCCGCCCTGCAAACAGAGATCGCCGCCCCCCGTAGGAGGGGTGTAAGTGGTAATGTAGACCACGCCACCAAACACGGTGGGATCGGCAAGCATCTTCTCCCCCGTTCCGGAGAGGTTGATGTAAAAACCGTCCTGCGTATCAGCGGAACTGTAACATGCAACGGCTCCCGTGCAGTTCGTAACATTTTTCAAATTGCCGATGGCATAGGTGGTGCTCCGGTCATTGTCCTTCATGGCGAATATCGTGTCATGGGTAGCGGTATCCTTCGGGGTCTCCTTATTTCCCGTACCCCAGTATACCCAGAAATTCTGCTGATTATCCACGGCAACGCTGGCGCTCTGGAAGATGGGCTGCGCCGTGGCAGAGCTGTAAAGACGCCCGCCTGTCCAGTTGACGGTTTGGCCGCTGATGCCGCACCCGGCAAGTATATCCGCCGACGTGCAGAACTTGAAGCGCCACATGTTCCCGCCCAGGTCCCCTACATAGACCGTGTCGATGAAGCCGTCAAGATCTGTGTCAACTATGACGGGGCTCGCGGGCATGCTGTACTGCATATTCGCGTCATTATTCCTGGTGTAGCTCCAGAGAATCTGCCCATTGGAGAGGTCGATGACATAAAACCCTTTCCCCCCGCAGTCACAGTCAACCCCGCAAACTTGACCGGCGGTGCAGCTCGTACCATTGTAGCCCCCGCCGATGAAGCCGACCCATTTCTCCTGGTCGGCGCCGTTATTGTACCTTACCCTGCCTACCATCATCTTGCTCCAGGGCTGACCGAGATAGGGCTGGTTTGCCGCGCTTATGGCGCTGGTGCCGCCGAGGTGCCAGTTGAAGGTACCCGGTACGGCCGCGGTGTTGGTAACGTCAAATGCATAATAGCCGCAATAGTGGTGATAGGTGCCATCTGCTGTGGCTTGAAAGTTGTTGTCGCACTGGGAATCGGAGCTCCACAGATTGACGCCCCCCTTCCCCTCACCGAAGATCGCCAGTGTGTGCCAATCCGCTTTGCTCTTGCTCGTACCGTCGCCCGTCCCCAGCCATGCGTCAGCCACCGTCACCGGCCCGTCCACGAGATACTGGTGCGTTTGCGCAGAGGGGAGAGTGGCATGGGCGAGGTACTGTAGTTGGGGAAGGAGGTTGGGGGGAACGAAGCTCCACTGCTCGTTCCCGTTATTCGTGCTGAAGACATGGAACTGTCCGTCATTCGCCCCCGCTACGATACGGCGCAGGCCGTTCGCGGAGCTGCGCAGATGATCGCATCGGTGTTGGTCAAAGGCATTGGCCCGGACTGCGGTGCCGCCGTAAGCATTGCACGTATACGACGCATTATAATTCTGATCGCGGTCGTCTTCGTAAAAGAGATTCGGTGTTCCCACATTGACCGGGTTTGAGTGGAATATGTCACCGAGCTTCCAGTTGCCGACTTCAGGGTTATTGGCAGGGTTTCCCTGGATGTATCCCACGACGGCATTCCTTGTCGGATTGTCGGCTACGGCAAATCTGGTACGTGAAATACCCGTAGTAAAATCTATCAGGCCGCCGTTGTTGGAGGTCTTAATAGTGCGGAGAGAGAAATCCTGTCCGGCAAGAATTGCCCCTGCCTCCCAGTTGACACTGCCGAGGGTTCCGTCGGCATTGATGTTGTATTGCTTTAAATATCCCCGCCAGAAAGGATCGCTGTTTATGGGTATGAAAGAGGCCTCGTAGAGGAAGTTCTCGTCCGTGATACGGGAGGAGGCAACGGAGCTTGTGGCAAATGAATATGTCCGTGTTATGATGTCCTGAGGTATGGCAGCGAGGGCCGCCGCAAGCTGCGTGGGATTATCGGCGTAATACGCATGGCCGTTGACATCTTGAGTACCGCCTGCAACCGCCATCTGATCTAAAAGCGGCTTGGACTGGTCGGTTAAGGCCATACCCAGGACATAGGTCGGTATAGCGAAGGTGTAACCGGGAACTGCCGCCGTTGTCAGTGTATTGTTTGATAAGTTAGTGATCTGGGTTAGCACGCCGGGCAATAAATTGGTGGCCGAATCGTTTCCGCCGCTGGGATTGGTGCTGGGGAGTCCATCTGTTACGAAGATGATGAAATTTTTCTGGCACCACGCCTGTATGGGGCTGGTATTGGCGGTACCGCTCTGATAGTCGTTCTCACCTTTAAAGTAATTTATGGCGGAGCGGAAAACACCCTCAGTCGGCGTGTTGCCAGCATTTATTATATAGGAGCAGGTATTGCGATCAGCGGCCGCACAGCTCATGTATCCCGCCTGGTCATTTTCGTGCATGGCGAGTTTCGCTGTCAGGGCATTTAGCTGGCTGTTGTTGGTTGGGTTATCGGCAGTTGCCACTTGGAGATAGCCGCCGCCCGGAGAGCTCATGGCAATCCATGTCTGCCCTGAGTACAAGGTTACATTCCGTATGCCGAAGTCCGTAAACCCCAGGGCCAGGTCATCGTCCGTGGGGGTATAATGGTAATTGTTGATGTGACCACCATAACCTGCCCAGCCGTCGCTCGTGGTTGTCTTTGACGAATTACAATCCCAGATACTCGTACCCGGCGCATCCACGGTATAGTTGGCATGGGCGTAACAGAAGGCTGTTCCCTCATTTAGATAATAATAATTCTGCCCGGGGAGCTTGTACTGAATATATTTACCAGCGTTAGTAGGGTTCGGGATGCGATTCGTTTTTGGATAGATGAGGTTGCAATACTTGTTGCGATTCGCATTGCCGTAGCCGTAGGTCGTAAAGACTGCATCTTCCCCGGTGACATTTGAAAGCGTATAGTCTGCATCGAAATTACCGTTTCCGGCCTGGCAGGCGGTATTGCAGGCATTTTTATTTGCCGCTACTCCTGTCTTGCAGTACGTGACACAGTCATCGTCGCCCCCCGGGACCGCGGGCGCAGGCGGGGTCGGGCACCAGGAATTATCATTGTATGAGACAAAATAAGGGGCGTTAGAGAGATAAGCCGGGCATACGCCTATGGGATTGTCACCATTCACGCATACGGCCGTATTCAAATGGAAGGACATAAGCCCGATCCGCATGTTGTTCGCATTGGCATTGACGACGTTCAGCAACTGCCTCCTGCCCTCTACGGACCTGCTCCCCGTTGCCCAGGAACAGACGGGGTTCCCGAGAAAATCCTCGTCAAAGCTGTTTGAGTTGTCTAAAATGATAAAGACGTTGGGCTTCAGGTTGGCCAAAAATATATCCGCCTCGTCGGCATAAGCCGATTTAACGCCGCCAGGGGAATTTGTGATAACGAGCCAGATTATGACTACAAAGATATTTCTAATTGTCCTGCCCATAGTATACTCCTTTACGTCATGGAAGAACTGTTAACGTAAAATGACCTCTTTCAATGCGCCGTTTATAAATGTCATGTCCGCCAGTTTCTTCGTTGCGGAGACGCGACTCTTGCCTGTACTATCGATAACATTGACGCCGTTTAGATCGTAGCTCTTGTTCCCTTCCAGGTAGAGCACGTTATTTGCGATCCTCTTCACAAACTGAGAGGATTTCGTAACTTGAGTCTGGTTGGAGGATGGGGTGCCTTTCCCGCCTCCCACACTGATAGCAGTGCGCGCTCCCACGACGCTGACGGAGAAAACAAATAAAAAAGATATAATCAAGGCGCATAGAATTTTCTTGTTCTTAGACATCATTCACCTCCTCGTCATTTTCCCTGAGCTGACCCCATCTCCGGGATCATCCCGGTTCAAGGATAGAATCACCTCTTGAAAGTATCAAAAGAATGTCACGGCCATTATGGCATTGCCCGTTTCCCGCGTTTTAATGGGGCCTCCTTAACGCTGCATGGTGGTTCCGCCTTCAACTGGGCCATACCCGACCCCCACACCGATAGTCACCTGTGTATTATATTCCGTATTTCTTCCAACCACATCGACATTATATCTGCTCTGCCTCCACGGATCTGAGTAGCCCCCAATCCTAATCAATAAAGGACCCACCGTCGGGCGTGTAGCAGGATAATTAATGGTATAGCTGGATACGCCGTCGGCCCTGTTGGTAGTCCAGGGGGCACCGATGGGGCTCTGGGGATCAAGTCCTCCCAGCGCGGCAGGCTGTGACAGGGTGTGAATGCCTGTATCCGCCGCAGCAAGGGCCCTCTTTTCACCGACAATTTTCACGCTGACTCTGATATCCTGCGTAGATAGAGAAATAACCAGCATCCCCAGGGCAAGAAGGATCAGGCAGGCCATGATGGCCGCAATCAGGGCGAATCCCGCCTCGGAGTTCCTTTTGGAGACCGCTGTAAATATTTTCTTATCCATGGTTTCTCCGGAATCACTAGTTCATCAGGTTCTCGCGGGTCTTATAGATCATCCTCCGCGTCTGGCCCGTGCTCGGATCTTTCTCGTCCGTTTCGACTGCCAGGGTGATCTCTATCATTCTTATATCTGCGCTGCATCCCGGCAGGCACGGCCTTGCTCCGCCTGCCACTGTAAGCTCAACTCCTTGCCCGTCGAAGTACCGGAAGACCGGAACAAGGACATCGGCATCCGCATTGATGATTCTTACCGTCCGGGGACGGCCGCTCGCGATGATATCCCCGAGGAAGGGCTGGGGCGCACCAAAGTTTGCCACATTGTGATCATATGCCTGTCTTGTAATATACCTGTCATTGCCTGTCTGCACGAAGTTATACCTGATGATCTCGTTGTCTTCCGTAAGAAAACCGTTGCCGTCAGGGTTGCCGTTTGCGTCTAAACCGCCCGATATGTCCATTTCCACAGTGATCGAATTTGGCTGGGCCTCCTGAACTCCCCGGTATCCCTGATTTGCGGACTGTGTAATACAGAATGCGGCGCCGCCTCCCAGCCCGCTATTGTCATTCTGCCAGATGGTCGTGGAAAATGAGGGGTTATAGGAGGCCATCTTGATCTCCAGTGCCATAATCTCGAGGGCGCCCCTCACATCCTGCTGGGCCGTGACCTTTCTCTCTATGCCTCCGGATGACCGGGACGCCGACTCGATGGCCACGCCGATTGCGAAGAGCATGATGAGTGAGACACAAATTGCTATCGCCATCTCGACAAGTGTAAAACCTTTCGCGTCATTCATACGGTTCGCCCCATTAGAAGCCCGCCGGCACAGCATTTGAACTATTTGCACATCCTGTCGGAAACTTGTAACCATCCTGTTGTGAAACAACGGCGCTCTCCACAAGATTCCTGTAATTGCGCGCCACTTGATCCGGCCACGTGACAGTGACTGTTACCGTCCATTGATTGATGGTACCGGCAACGGCGGTGATGTTTGTGTTTACCGTGTAGGTGGCATCCCCCCGCACTTCTGCCCCCAGGCCGCTGACGATGATGGCTTGCACAGGCCTATCCCCCAGGGGGACCACATTGCAGGGGTTCATGATCCATGACTCACGGAGCTCAAGCTCCCTGTGCAATATACCGGCGCCCCTGCCCATGTAGTCTGACTTACCTATGGTTCGCCACGCCGTTGGCTGCATTGACAAGATCGCCATAACACCGACGGCGACCAAAAATATGGCGATCATGACTTCGATGAGGCCGATACCCCGTTTAGACAATATTAAACGTGACATAAGTTCTTCCCGTCAGATTGACCGTAATCGTGGCTTGAGAGCCTCTGCTGTTCCGCAGAACAACGCCGTCGAGCGCGCCTCCCAGGGGTGAAATGGTGCCCCTCGGGTTAAAAATAACCGTCGGCGACGCGCCCGCGCCGAATGTGGCGCTGACGATCGTTATCCCTGACCCGAACGACAATGAGGGGCTCTTGGTGGTCAGGTCGGTAACAACCACGCCTACAACCGACTGGATCGTATAGCTCCCGGGTGCGGTAATATTAAAAGCGATTTGATATGTAATGTTATCGGAGACCGCTCTTTCCTTGAATATGGCAAAGTCAGAGGCAATATCTCTCGCGGCGCTCCTGAGATTTCTGTTTATCGTATAACTCTGCAGCCACAGTCCGGCGATGGCTGAAATAAATGCCAGCAGAAAGACGACGATCATCAACTCCACAAGCGTAAATCCCTTGGGACGTTTCATACTATTTCTTTCCGTCAATCATATCTAAAATATCCGCCTCGGGTAACGCCCCTTTCTTGAGCCTGCCATCCGGCAGTATCAGTGAGGGAGTTCCCCCGATGCCCATTGACTTGGCGAGCTTCATAGAATTTGCTATCTCCTCGGTGGCGCACTCCGTCTTCGGTATTTCCCTTTTTTCGAAGTTGTCCTCCAACATCTTTATCGATTTGTTGCAGACAATGCTCTTTGCCTTCCAGTAAGCGTCCTTATGAAACTCCAAAGGCAAAAACTTGATATAAAAAGCTATGTCCTTTCTTGCGGCTACGATCTTTTTCATCGTCTGGTGGAACTCTGCACAGAAAGGGCAATCAGGGTCTGTAAATACCACCACTTTTTTCGCGGCGCCCTTTTCCCCCAAGACGAGGGTATCAGCAAGCGGAATCTTCGCTATGTCGATCCTCTTGTTGTCCTGAATCCTGTGAATAGTCTCCATAGTCTTGTTGGTCATGGTAGACACTTCCACCAACGAACCTATGATCAGGTAGTTCTTGTCAGCGTCAAGATAAAATATCTTCGTCTGCCCCGTGATTTCGATGACTACTTCACAGAGGCCCTTTATAGGACTTTCGGCAATGCTTAATACCTTCGCGTCAGGCAGGTTGAGCCTCTTTAATATCCCTTCTATCCCTTCCCCGCCGAAGGAGACGCATTCTTTCTTCACCTTGGCCACTTCTTCTCCCCACGCGATGCCATATCCTGCAGGAGCGGAGACAATAAGTAATGCACACGATATACATAGGAAAGCAGAGAATGAGCTTTTTCTTGTCAATACGCTACCTCTCTTGCTATTTTTTTGACGCTTTTTTATCTCATAATTTCTCGGTGAAATCAAGAAATCCATTTCTTGCAAACGTCGAATGGCGCGGTATTTTACAATATAGCAGGGTTAAGACGGTGCAGATGGGCGCCTCAGCAAAAGGCCCGTAGGCTAACTTCCTCACAGAAGGTCATTTCAATCGTCCGGCAACCCTGCCGCCGTATCCGCTTTAATAAAGAGGATTTAGGCCAGTGGCTTTACGTCCCGTCCTTTCGGACAGTTTGCCTTTTTCAGGACTCTTTTTATGATTTCAAAGATTATACGATTTCTTCAAGGGGTCTTGCTATTTTCCCTCTCCATATTCATATCGGCAATAAAAGAGAAATCTTTAGTGCTTTTCCCAAATAAAATTTGAGACTAAATATCTATGATGCAATCAGTATGCCACGCGACTGCCCGTTCGCATCTCTGAAATGGACAAACCAAACGCCTGCAATTTTCGTAAATTGGATTCGTCTTATCAGAACGAACGAGAAAAAAACATCTCGAAGGTCTCATTAAGAAGCGATGATTTTGACCAATATTTATATGAAGTTTGTCTGAAAATAAACTTAAGATTACCGGGTATTCTTTCGATTAAACGGCGTGGATTTCTTGCTTGACACGTTATAGGTGCTGTGTTACAGCTCACACCTGTTCGGGCTGCTGCAGGAGAATTCGCTAAGATTTAAGATACATGACCGTATGGACGATACTGCCACCAAAGAAAGAGAGGAGTTTCTTTCGATCGCGGAAGCCTATATTGAAAAGAGTCTGTATAAAGATGCGGCGCATATAACCGAATCATGGCTAAAGCGTTACCCCATCGATGCTGACGCGAATATCATCCGCTGTCACGCACTGCTTAAGATGGGGAATATTGAGAAAGTCAGTGAAGTCCTCGATGACCTGGAAGCAAAGGTCATTGAATTATCGCGCATCTACAATCATGTCGGTGATCTCTGCCTGAATGCAGGACTGACGAAAGAGGCAATTAAATTTTATCGGAAATTCATATTTCTGAATCCCACTGTAGCGAGTGCAAAAGGAATCTACGATAAGGTCAATAACCTCGCAGCCCAAGTCGATGACTCAGAAGCTGAGCGAGATGCGGAAACGCATAGCCATTCTGACGATATTGTGACTGATTTCTGCACCACAACCCTGGCTGAGCTGTACGTCAGACAGGGTCACTTTGATATGGCTGTCAATGTGCTCCGTGAGATACTCAAGAGAGAACCGGAAAACAGATTGGTTGCGGACAGGTTAAACGATGTAATGGCAATGCAGCATGACCGCACCGGAGAAAAGGCATCTTTACAAATAGACGAGGCCGTAATCAAGGAGCTCACAAGATGGCTTGAAAATGTGGGCAGGTTAAGAAGCCATGCATCATGACCCTCCGACACCTCCTGAAAGAATGGCAAGAGTCAGGGTCATTATTCATGAACTCGATATCGATGCCCTGCTTCTTCTTGACATGAATAATATCCGGTATCTTACGGGATTCACCGGCAGTGACGGAGCGCTCGTAATAGGAGAAAACGAAGAGACTCTTCTTGTTGACGGCCGCTATACTAATCAGGCAAGAAAAGAAGTCGAGGGGTGCCATGTCTCTGAGTACAAAGAAAAAATAGATGGAATCGCGGCGATTCTGTCGGCAAGCAGCTTGAGGTCCGTCGGGTTCGAATCGCAAGCGATGAATGTCAACACCTATTTGAACCTGAAGGAGAAACTCGGCGGCCTGAGGTTAAACCCGCTCTCCAACGAAATCGCTGCCCTCAGGGCCGTAAAAGATGAGAAAGAAATTACGCATATCAGAAGAGCGGCAGAGATTTCCTGTGCGGCTCTTACTGCCGTTCGAGATCTTATAAAGCCGGGCGTAAGAGAGACGGATATTGCCATAGAGCTCGATTTTCAGATGAGGCAACGCGGCGCAGAACAGGTTTCCTTCCCGACCATTGTGGCGTCAGGAGCAAACTCAGCGCAACCTCATGCGCAACCTGGATTGCGGGCAATCAAAAATGGAGATATGGTCATAATAGATTACGGCGCCGTGCATTGCGGTTATCATTCTGATGAAACCTGCACGTTTGCCGTCGGCTATAAAGACAAAAAACAGGAAGAGGCATACTCTCTGGTAAAGACCGCTCACGACCGGGCGTTGGAGGCCGTCAAAGCCGGCATCCCTTGTGTGGAAATCGATCGCATCGCCAGAGAGTGCATTGAGATTGGCAAGCTGGGCAAGTATTTTACGCATGGCACTGGCCACGGTGTCGGGCTTGATGTCCACGAAGCGCCGCGGCTCACAGGCAATTCGGAAATGGTCCTTGAGGCGGGGATGGTATTGACCGTAGAACCCGGTGTCTATATCCCAGACCTCTGGGGCGTCCGCATTGAGGATACGATATTGGTTAAAGGGGAAGGGTGTGAGGTCCTGACAAGAGTATCGAAGAACTTCACAGTGCTCAACTGATTCTAGGAAACGAATACAATAAATCTATGTATTAGGATGCGGCGATATGAAGGTATTTCCAGATGATCTTCTTTACAACAGAGAACATGCATGGGTCAGGGTTGAAGGTGAATTAGCCACCATCGGTATCACGGATTACGCCCAGGAGAAATTGGGAGAAATCCTCGCTATAGAACTGCCCGAAGTTGACTCTTATGTGGAAAGGGACGAGCCTTTCGGAACTATTGAATCGGCAAAGGGTGTGTTCGAGCTTATATCACCCGTGAGTGGTGAGATAGTGAGTGTCAACGAAGATATATTAGACGATATTGGCATTGTCAACAGTGACCCCCATGATACAGGCTGGATGATCACTCTGGAGATGTCGGATTCGGAAGAGCTTGACGATCTCCTGGATCCAAGAGAATACCATGACTTTGTACTTAGAGAAGCGGAGAGCGACTGACCCTGTTTCATGATATGGAGATTAATTTCATTCGCGCGCTTGAATGCCTTTGAAAACATGGCCACTGACGAGGCCATATTCCGGGCAAACCAAAGGACAGGTTCACCGCCCACACTCAGATTTTACAGTTGGTCCCCTCCATCAGTGTCTCTCGGATATTTTCAAGCAGCCCGGGAAGAGGTCGACATCGAAGCGTGCAGAAGATATTCGGTAGACATCGTCAGGCGCCCGACAGGGGGGAAGGCCGTCCTTCATGAAAATGACCTGACATACGCCGTTATTGCCAGTGATCATAATCCCCTCTTCCCACGAGACATCTTGGGAACATACAAGGTCATCAGTAGCTGCATCGCCCAAGGGCTATCGGAGCTTGGGATAGAAGCAGAGATGGAGGGCAACGGGAGATCATATCAGGACGACTCCCTGAAAGCCGCCTGTTTTTCGTCGCCTTCCCGATATGAGCTTCTGGCCAAGAATAAGAAAATATGCGGCAGTGCTCAACTAAGATCAAAGGGAATTTTCCTTCAGCATGGCTCAATACTGGTGGATTTTGACCCCGTCAAGACATGTGACCTACTTCTGCCGGAGGGCGACCGGAGATGGCAAACCGCCAAGTTGCGCAGGTCCGTAACCTCGATATGTGAGCAGGTTGGCGCTCCCGTGCCTGTGGAGAATATCTGCCGCGTTATGAAAAATGGTTTTGAGAAAAAACTGGATATCGAGCTGGTGGAGGGGTGTTTGACCGCTCACGAGGAGTCCTTGAAGTTACAGCTGATGAATGATAAATACATGACTGATAGATGGAATATGGAAGGCAAGGTCGCTGCGGATGGACGTAAGAACTCTGATTAGGAGGGAAGTGCGCGAGCAGGAAGGTTATCGGGCCGACATCGCGCCCTCGCGCGCAAAAATGGATGCTAATGAGAGCCCCTTTTCGCTCCCCTCCGCGCTTAAGAAAGAACTGTTTGACAAGATGCAAAACATTTCCTTGAACAGGTACCCGGAGCCGGGTGCGCCCCTGATCAGGAAACGCTTTGCCGGATACTATGGCGTAGCCGATGACATGATAATGATCGGCAACGGGTCTGATGAGCTTATTCAGATACTCTGCACCGCTCTCGTAAATTCATCTTCTGTTGTCATGGTTCTCGTACCGACCTTTGTCATGTACAAGATTATCGCATCAAGTTCCGGTCATCGAGTTGCAGAGGTCCCACTCAGCACCTCCTTTGATTTGGACCTCCCTGCAATGCTCAGCCGGATTGCCGAGGATGCACCCGTCCTGACATTCCTGAGTTATCCGAACAGCCCTACGTCAAACTGCTTCAGTGAAAAGAGTATCGCAACCATCATTGAAGCATCAAGAGGAATTGTAGTCGTTGATGAGGCGTATGGCAGCTTTGCCGGAAAAACCTTAGTGCCTTTATTAAAAAAATATAAGAACCTGGTTATCTTAAAGACCCTCTCTAAAGTGGGGCTTGCCGCAATCAGGATGGGCTTCCTGATCGGCCCCCCGACTCTCGTCCATGAACTCGACAAGGTGAGACTACCCTATAATATCAATACGCTTTCCCAGGTAGCCGCGGGATTCTATTTGGATCACATTGATACGTTTTTGGGTCAGACAAGGGATATAATTGCCAGTCGTGAAGAGCTCCTCCGTGCTCTTGAGAAAATTGAGGGTGTGCATCCCTATCCAACAGACGCAAATTTCATTTTTTTTAGTTGCGATTTTGATACGGATCACATATACTCCCTCTTAGCTCAGGAGGGAATCCTTATTAAGAACCTAAACTCTCCCGGGGTCTTGAAAAACTGCATGAGAGTTACCGTTGGTAACCGCGAAGAGAACCAGGAATTCTTAAAGGCATTAAAGAAAATCCTTCTAAAGTAAGGAGTGTGGTCTAACATAAGGTAACAGAGGGTAGTTTACGGCAGAGGCGCAAATCGTCTGGTGTCGTACTGCCCTTTTTTTGTCCCCTTTTGGGCTCAACGTCAAAGAAATTTATATTTCGTTATTGGAAAGAAAGGAAGGGTTGATTTGGAAGTAAAAGTATATGACAATGACATTGAAAAGGCCTTGAAGATCCTGAAAAACAAACTTTCAAAAAGCGGATTGTTTAAGGAGCTAAAGCTGCGGAGAGCGTATGAGAAGCCTTCTGTGAAGAGAAAACGCAAAGCCATTGAAGCCCGCAGACGTTATGCCAAGGTTCAGCGCCGCAGAAGTTACTGAGAGTTTTTTCAAAGCAATAACCATGATCACCGAGGTTGGGGTCTCCTGCCGGATGCTCAGGGAGACCCGGAGTGTACGCAAGATGTCCGAGAAACAATATCTGGTTGATGCTCTGTCGATAGAGGAATCGTGGCGGATATTCCGCATCATGGCGGAATTTGTGGAAGCCATCGAAACCCTGTCCAAGATAAAAAACGGCGTTACGATTTTTGGATCCGCAAGAGTCGGAGCTGATGATCCATACTACAAGAAGGCGGAGTATCTCGCCAGAAGGCTTGCCGAAAACGGCTTCAGTGTAATTACAGGAGGCGGCCCCGGCATCATGGAGGCAGCCAATAAGGGAGCGGCGGCGGCAGGCGGCCAGTCGGTAGGCATGAACATCCGTCTTCCCTATGAGCAGAAGCCAAACCCGTACGCCAATACCGTCATCGAATACAAATATTTTTTCATCCGTAAAGTAATGTTTGTAAAATATGCAGTGGCGTATGTAATCCTCCCGGGAGGCTTCGGAACAATGGATGAGCTCTTCGAGGCCTTGACCCTGATTCAGACAAAAAGGATAAAGGGCTTCCCCGTCATACTGATGGGCAGCGAATACTGGCAAGGACTGATGGGCTGGATGAAAGACACCATGCTCGGGAACGACAGGATTGAACCATGTGATCTCGAAATCATCCGCATCATTGATGATCCGGATGAAGTAGTAAAACATATAAAGAAATTTGTCATTCTCTAAAAAGACTCTGTAAGATCACGCCTCATACCTATATCAAGTCTTGATAAAAATGGTGCTTAAATTGTCATGCCGAGCATAGTAAGGCCTATTGTAATTGAGCCCATCAGGATTCCTCGATCGTCTCGCACGCGGGATGGAAGTCAATAGACGCACATTCAAAATTAGAAAAGTTCACGACACCGAAGCCGGCACAATGAATCTTGAAAAGATACTTATGGAATTAAAGAAAGAGAAGACGGATCCTTCTCCCTGTTATCTCCTCTACGGTGAAGAAGACTATCTTGTCAAAGATGCCCTGAATAAAATCATAGCCGCTATCATCCCCACAGGCGACAGAGATATGAATCTATTTTTCATGGATGGAGAGTCGGAAGACATAGACAGCCTTTGCGAAACAATCCTGACGCAACCCCTTATTCCGGGAAGAAAAGTTGTTGCTCTGACAAATACCCGTCTTTTTCAAACAAGAATTGCCCTGCCGGAGATAGTGCAAAAAATTAGACAACATTTTACTACTGACCCCGGCATGGCAGTCAGGTATTTTGTGCAATTCCTGAAGATCACAGGCTGGAATATCGATGATCTCAGAGACGGCGGCTGGAAGAAGATCAGCAGCGATAACTGGCAAAAGATTGTTGAAGGCGATAGCGGACATGATCGGGAAACATGGCTCCCCGAAATGATCGAGACCTGCATAAGCCGAGGAGCGGATATGAGCGAGCAGCGGGGGGGAGCGGAACGTCTTGAAGATACCCTGAAAAAAGGCATCCCGCCGGGCATCCACCTGATCATAACCGCGGAGACGGTGGACAAGAGGAAGAGGCTCTTCAAGACCATATCCGAAACCGGGATTGTCCTTAATTTTTCTCACCCACAAGGCGATGCAAGGCAGAAGCATGCCCTCATGGATATGGCAAAAGATCTCTTAGCTCAGAGTGGGAAACGATTGACGCCGGAAGCATGGATAGCTATCGGCAGGAAAACAGGCTTTAACCTTGCCGATTCCATGAAAGCTTTGGAAAAGCTAATCACCTATGCAGGTGACAAGAAATCGATTGACGAGTCGGACATCGAAGAGGTCGTAGGAAAGACAAAAGAGGATACCGTCTTTGATTTAACAGGCGCTCTTGTCGCGAAGAAGCTGGATGTGGCCTTGTCAAATCTGAAAGATCTTTTCGATCAGGGTATAAACCACGTATTGATCCTGTCAATGATAGCAAGGGAAATCAGATTTCTCCTCCATGCCAAGATGTTTATCAGATCAGGCAAGCTTGGATCTATTGAACCCAATATGGACTATGAAATCTTTCAGAGGTCAGTTTATCCGGTCATCTTGCAATGGAGAGGCGATAAAGCGGGAAAAGGCGGTCTGGACGGTCAACATCCGTATGTCATTTATAATGCCGTAAGGAATTCTTATCGATTCTCGTATGAGCGCCTGTTGAAATTTTTGGAAGATCTCGTCGACATGGACATTGCCTTTAAGACCACAGCGAAGGAGCCGAAGTTTATGCTGGAGCGCTTCATCATGGATGTGTGCAGATAAGCAGGATTGTGGAAACTTGCACAAATTATTAAGAGCTTATATAAGAGAAACCATCACGTAGGGCATCAAATTACGTCCTGGTAGCCTTAAGAGCAAATTCAAAATGCAATTAGAAAAATTGCACCTCTTAGAAAAGAAAGCCCTGAACCTCCGCAAAGAGTATTTCATCATCTTCCTCCTGATCGCAACGACGGCAATCAGTTATTGGCAGCTAAAAAATAATGATTTTATCAATTTAGATGACCCCTGTACATAACCGAGAATCTCCGGGTAAAAGCGGGACTCACTGTGGAAAGCGTGAAGTGGGTATTGACTTCCACGCAGGCTCATAACTGGCACCCTTCAACATGGCTTTCCCATATGCTGGATGTTCAGCTATTCGGTTTGAACGCCGGTTGGCATCATGTAACCAATCTTATCTTACACATTGCAAACACCATCCTGCTCTTTCTTGTATTTTACAGGATGACCAAGGGCCTCTGGCAGAGCGCCTTGGTGGCGGCGCTGTTCGCTCTGCACCCCCTCCATGTAGAATCGGTAGCCCGGACATCCAAAAGAAAAGATGTCCCCTCCGCCTTGTTCTCAATACTCACAATAGGGGCTTATTCTTATTATGTTGAACGTCCTGTTCTTAAACGTTATTTGGCTACTCTCTTATTTTTCGTACTTGGTATCATGTCAAAACCGATGGTCGTTACACTCCCTTTCGTTCTTATCCTCCTGGATTACTGGCCCCTCGGCCGGTTTCAATTACCGGACCCCAAATTGGCCGATCAAGAAAAATCCACAAAGCCGGCCAAGCGAAAGCACAAAGGCAAAAAAATCTCCAAGAGCGAAATAATTGAGACGTCGCAAAAACAGAGAACCACGGCACCAACTAATTTATGGTCGAGCCTGGCGGAGCTTGTACGTGAAAAAATTCCTTTTTTTATTGTGTCGGCAATCTCATGTGTCATCACGATTGTTGCTCAAAAAGACGCCACATATTCTGTGAGTGAACTGCCTCTCGGCTACAGGATCTCAAATGCCATCGTGTCTTATGCCCATTACTTAGGTAAGATGATTTTGCCGGTCAATCTGTCGGTCTTTTACCTTCAGTTGGGCAAGATACCGGCATGGCAGGTCTTTGCGGCTATTATGCCACTCACATTCATAACCATTTTGGTTATTGTGGTGGCAAAAAAATTTTAATATCTTGCCGTGGGATGGCTCTGGTATTTGGGAACTCTGTTTCCCGTCATCGGCATCATACAGTCGGGTGATCAATCCATGGCTGATCGATACACTTATATTCCCCTCATAGAAATCTTTATTATGATTGCCTGGGGTATTGTTGCTTTCTCAAACGTATGGAAGAATCAAAAATCGATTTTCGGAATCATTTCAGGGATGACACTTGCCGCCCTCTCATTCGGAATATGGACGGAAGTGAGGCATTGGCAGAGCAGTGAAATACTCTTTACTCAAGCACTCGCGGTTGATGCAAACAATCCGAGAGCTCACACACTCCTGGCAATGACTCTTTCACAAAAGGGACATATAATGAGGCAATTCGACATTACCAAGAAGCGCTGCGCATACACCCTTATATTTATGATTGCGAATTGCACAAAGACCTCGGGCGCCTTGTCGCGGCAACAGGGGAAATTTAGGTGCGGCAATTCCTCATTTTCAGGCTGCCTTGCAGCTTGATCCTCATGACACGCAAGCACGGGAATTTCTCGAAATGAACAAGGCCGTGAGGGGAAACAACAAGTATGCCATAGCATATTACAGAAAGGCCCTGCAGCCCAATCCCTCCAATCCTTATGCCCATTACCTGTTAGGAGAAGTTTTAGCTAAAGATAGTCAATCCGATGAAGGTGTTCGAGAATTGCAAGAGGCTCTGAAGATGAAACCAGATATCGCCGCGGCCCATAATGGCATAGGAATTATTCTGGCCTCGAAAGGAAACCTGTCGGAGACTATTGGCCACTTCAGGGAGGCGCTGAAAATAAAACCTAATTTTAGAAAGGCGAGTGATAAGCTGAGGGTCGCATTGGCACAACAGAAGACGATTCGTTGATGTTGTCATCAAGACCGCGACTGATGAGCGGAAGCTTATCGTCGCCCGTTACCGGTTTTGTCTGAGCGCAACGAACCGGGCAAGAGTATTAAGGCTATGCAGCAGCGTACTGCCAGATGAATTTCGACCTTGTTGGCGTCGGTGATATTATTTCTAATAGGCGAACTGAGTACCGGTGGGAAAATGAGGCGAAATATTACTCTCCGCACTCACCCTATTGTCTTTTTGTATTCAGGGAAACCTGCTTGAATAGTCGAGCTCAAAGTTTCCGTATCCTGTCCATGGCTGACTTCTTCCTCCGGGAAAGTCTCCTCGATGGGCCTTTCTTTTTTGCTCGTCCCGTTGTTGCATCGTCCTCTTTGCCTGATCTTTCTTCGTTATGGCCGCCCTGGCCAGTCACAGCGGTTTTCGCCCTTCCCATAAGCCCGTCAAACTCCTGGGACGATATTGCTGTCCCCCCTCTGCGACTGACAAAATCGGCGATGTCCCTGTCCGACGTGACAACAACAACTTCTTCCGCCCTATCTTGAACCATGCGTTTGATGACTTCATCCGCTTTCTCGCCTTTTCGGGAATATATGATGTCTATGCCTGAGAGTTTATCCCTCTCTTCCTCGACAGGTCCACCCTGCCAGCCGTCGAAGACAACGGTCACCTTGTGTCCCTTCTGTTTCTTATAATGGGACACACTTCTTGCCAGGGCATTCCTGCCAGCCTCCAGGCTTAATCTCTCATACCGTCTCAGCGCATCGGACTGTCTTATGAGATTGTATCCGTCAATGATGATGTGCATGATGGATGGTGTCCGCTTTAGTTCATCAAGTAATAATTTCGGACGGGAAGGATGCCTTTTCCACAGCCACGCAGTGGTTCCTATGCAAACCTTTTTTCATGCGAATTTCAAGACTCACAGGAAATGGAGAATGTGCTTTTTCTTTATACAAATCTTGCCGGGAAACATTATCGTAACTTCTTGCCGCGAGGTTTATCTTTGACGGCGACCCCATGCAAAAATATATCCGCCACTTCATTGATGATTTTGTCCATCGCCAGTGGAACAACGTCTTTTCCTCGCAAGATTTCCTGGGAATAAAGAAAGCCGTATAGCATGTTGTGAAAGATATGTGCCTGAATATAGGGATCGCCCTTCCTTATAAGACCCTTGTCTTGAAAAGTCTTGAAGTAAACGGCAATATTCTCCGTTAATCGATGACGGACTTTCCGATAATATTCCTTGCCGAATTCTTTATTGAAAGCCGACTCCGAGACTACGAATCTAATCATCGGAATCCGTTGCTCAAGCTTGCCGAAATATTTCTTCCCTATGGAGTGCATAAAATCCCTCGGGCTTAGTTTCGCAAGCGTATCGTCACCTATTGATTCTATGAAACCGGTAGCGCCCGTTATTCCAATAAGTTCCATCGCCAGTGTTCTCTTATTGGGAAAATAGCGATATACGGTCCCATGCGCTACGCCCGCGAGGGCGGCAATATCCGACATCCTGCTTTGGTTATAGCCACGTTTAGCGAAAATCTCAAGCGCGGCCTGCAGGATATCTTCGCGGCGCTGCTTCTCCGGCAAAACCGTCCTCTTCCTCTTTTTCTGATTTCTTAACTTCATTTCTTGCCCCACACATTCCACATTTCACAAGAGTGTATTCAACATAAAAGTTCGATGATTATGAATTTATTTGTACCATTTACAGCGCTTTGAAATATTTGTCAAAGTCATAATATGCTTTCTTGAAATGCAGGGTGCGACGGTCCGCAGGATTCCCACCAGCCCGCAGAATCATTGGCTGCTGATCGGGTATGCTTGAAAATACTTCACATTGAACGAATCGCCCGGATAATTATCACGCTATAAACCTGATGTCGTGTATTAACCTTTGTGGTGATTAATGTCGCTTGATGCAATCCACCACGATTTTTAACTATGCAGAATTTGTCATTATATTGTATTTAATGTCGTTGACTTTAACGATGACGGAGGGTATAGACAAACGGACGAGAGCAATATATTTATTAACGTACGGCGTACCTTACCGATACCTCATTGTTGACGGAATACCCAGGACCAGTGTGGGTGAGATTAAGAAAATTCAATTGAGAAAATTAATGGTTAGGAGGGCGAAAAATGGATTTTGAATTGAACGATGAACTAAAGATGTTGAAAGAGATGTCATACAAATTTGCCCAGGCTGAATTTACCGGCATATCCCACGAATGTGACGAGGGAGAAAAATACACCCCGGACATCCGCAGGAAGGCCGCTGAAAATGGTCTCATCGGGGCATGGATTTCCGAAGATTATGGTGGCGCGGGAGCAGGTTTTTTAGGCAATGCCATCATCATGGAAGAATTGTCCAAGGTGGATATGGGGATCGCCTTGAATGTCGTTGCCGCCACATTCGGCTGCGAATCCATAGTACACTTCGGGTCGGAAGAGCAAAAAAAGACCTATCTCCCTCCCGTATGCAGGGGTGAGCAGGTAAGTGCCGGGGCGTTTACGGAGCCCAATGCGGGTACAGATGTGGCAGGATACAAGACTAAGGCGGTTAAAGATGGGAATGACTATGTAATTACCGGAAACAAAATGTTCATAACCAATGGGAGCGTCTGCGACTTTATGGTCGCTCAGTGCATTACCAACCCGGAGGGAAAAAAGCACAACAGCTTTAGCCTTATCATAGTTCCCGCCAGTACCCCAGGGATAACGAGAAACAAGATCCACGGGAAGATGGGTATCCGCTCCAGTGACACGGCGGAAATCGCTTTTGAGGATGTGCGGGTTCCCCGTGCCAACCTGGTGGGCAAGGAAGGAAACGGCTTCCGGCAGTTGATGCATTTCTTTGATACAACAAGGGTAATGGTTGCCGCTCAGGCTCTCGGTCTCTCGGAGGCCTGTCTGGAAACGAGCATCAAGTACGTCAAGGAAAGAACCGCTTTTGGAGCGCCCCTGGGTTCATTCCAGTTGACCCAGATGAAACTGACGGAGATGGCGATCAAGGTGGAGGCTCTACGGGGTCTTATTTATAAATCGGCTTGGCTTCTTGATGAGGGCAGGCCGGACTACACGCTGGCTGCGATGGCAAAATATTACGGAGGTCAGACGGCGGTCTTCTGTGCCAATTACGCCGTGGAATTGCACGGCGGGTATGGTTACATCGATGAGTACAGCGTCCAGAAATGGTACCGTGACGCTAAGATTCTCGAACTTTACGAAGGAACCAAAGAAGCTGAAATCATGACCATCGGCAGGATACTGCAAGCACGGTAGTAGTGCAAAAAATGCCCCCATCCCCACCTTGATAGACACGGAGATAGGGGCATTTCCAATTTTAAGTGGAGATCAACCGCCTATTAGGGCTTTCATGGCCCTGATGGTGTGAGCATAGTCTCCGCTCCCGAAGATGGCGGCGCCCGAGACTATGACGTCTGCACCGGCGTTGGCAACCAATCCAATATTATCGACAGTTATACCACCGTCAACTTCGATGGCGACATCAGGTGAAACGGTATTCACCATCTCTCTGGCCTGCGCTATCTTCGGCAGGACGTGCTCTATGAATTTTTGTCCCCCAAATCCTGGATTAACGGACATGACAAGAAGGAGATCAATATCTTTCAGAATCGGCTCAATGTGAATGAGCGGTGTGGCAGGATTGAGAGACACACCCGCCTTGACGCCCCGGTCCTTTATCTGAGCAATTGTCTTGTGGAGGTGCGACGCCGTCTCGACATGAACTGTTATGATATCACTTCCAGCTTCGGCAAATGAGTCTATATAACGCTCCGGATTTGAAATCATGAGATGCACATCGAAAGGAAGTCTCGTGATCTTGCGGAGCCATTTTACTGGACCCGGCCCCATTGTGATATTGGGAACGAAATGACCGTCCATTACATCTACGTGTATCCAGTCGGCGCCCGCTGCTTCCACAGCCATGATTTCTTCACCGAGCCTGCTGAAATCAGCGGAAAGAATGGAGGGGGCAATTTTTTTCATTACATGCCTTCTTTTCCGTTCTCATGAAACTTATGAGAAAACTTATCTTGTGTCATTCTTGAAAGAGGACTGCTGACAGAATGTGTCTACACCATCAATGCTGACGTGTCAATAATTACTGAAAGGGAGAAAAGATTCTTGACAAAATAATTGCAAAAGCCCATGCTTCCGGCAAAATCCAATCATATAATTGCAATCACAAATGCACCTTCTTTATAACATTCTATTACTAATGGCAGCCCTGCTGGCTCTCCCCTACTATGCGATCAAAATGGCGCTGACGGGAAAATACAGAAAAAGCATGGGGCCGAAGTTCGGTCTTGTCCGGTCTTCAACCTTTGCAGAGATGAAGGGCAGCCCCAGGATATGGATACATGCAGTTTCCGTAGGCGAGGTAACGGCTGCCGAGCCGATTGTCGCTTCCTTAAGAACGCACTTCCCTGAGGCCTGCATAGTGCTTTCCACCAGCACGGAAACAGGCCAGGACATGGCCAGAAGGATCGTCACTGGAGCTACGTCTTTCATATACTACCCTCTTGATATCCCGTTTGTCGTGAGAAAGGTAATCACGAAGGTAAGACCTGATATCTTTATCCTGACGGAGACGGAACTCTGGCCCAACTTTATCAGGGCGTGTAAAGCGCAGGGTGCGAAGGTTATAATGGTCAATGGTCGCATCTCTCCGCGCTCGTATCAGAGGTATGCCATGACGAGGTTCTTCTGG
Organism: Syntrophaceae bacterium; assembly: GCA_003142635.1. Taxonomy (GTDB): domain Bacteria; phylum Desulfobacterota; class Syntrophia; order Syntrophales; family UBA2185; genus Fen-1135. The sequence continues at coordinate 29,934 of PLMX01000079.1, forward strand.
AAAAACATTGTAAATTTGATAGACGAGATGGGTGTGATTTCGGAAATTGACGCCGAGCGGCTGGAAGCCATCGGAATGGCGCGATCGAGGGTTCATGTCATGGGGAACGCAAAGTACGACAGCCTGGCAGCGAAGGCCTCCCCCGCTGTCCGGGAAGAGATGGAAAGAAGGCTGAACTTGACTGAAATGGATAGAGTCTTCGTGGCGGGAAGCACCCATGATGGCGAAGAGAAAATAGTCCTCTATGTTTACAGGCGCCTCCTTGAGAGATACCCTGATTTCAAATTGATTATCGTCCCCCGACACCCTGAAAGAGGTCAAGCAGTCCTATCCTTGGTGAAGGAGACCGGCTTTGCAGATTGTATGACTATGACCGAGATCAAAGATGGCAGGCATCGAACCGGCGAGCGTATCATTGTTATTGATGTCATAGGTGAACTCTTCAAAGTATACTCTCTCGCTTCTGTGGTCTTCTGCGGTGGTTCCCTTGTCCCGAAGGGCGGGCAGAACATCCTCGAACCTGCCGCATGGGGCAAGGTCATCTTTTATGGACCCTCCATGGATGACTTCAGAGACGAGAAGGAACTATTGGAAAAGGCTGGAGCGGGGATAATGGTGAAAAGCGGCGACGAATTACTCGCAGGCATTCTCACGCTCATGTCCGACCCTGATATGCTTGTTAGGAAGGGAGAGGAGGGACGGAGGATTGTGGTTTCTAATATGGGGGCTGCAGATAGATATGCCGAGATGGTGAAGTCACATATTGAGAGATAGCTTCTCCACTCGTGCATTCAATATGCAATAATGATAAATCCCGTGGTAAAATAATTCCCGCATTTCGATCAAGATAGTGTTAGCCCTCGGCACGCTTCAGGTATTCGTTCCATCTTGTGTCAACCCACCTCTGGAGCTGCCTCAGTTGCTCGATGCTCATCTTCCGGAATCGCCCCTGCCTTTCCACGTAATTGATGACAGGCAGCTTGTTTCCTTTTTCCGCCAGCGTCTTGGTTCTTCCGGTAAAGCGAAATTTGCCGTCCTCAATCTCGAAGAGCGCCACGATCCCCGTCTCCACAGCAAGCCTGCCGATGCGCACGGTGTCCTTGGGTGCGTAACCCCATCCCGGAGGGCAGGGGACGGCGATCTGCATGTACCTCGCTCCCTTGATGCGCTTGGCCTTAACGAATTTATCGTACAGATCAATCGGATAGGCCGGCGAAGTGGTCGCGAGATAAGGCAGGTCGTGGGCTTCCATGATGCGCAGCATATCCTTTTTGGGCTGCTGCTTGGTGAGCACCGGTGTGGTAGAGGTCAATGCCCCCATGGGCGTTGCGCTGGAGCGCTGCGTGCCCGTATTCATATATCCTTCGTTGTCGTAACAGACGTAGATGAAGTCCGTGCCTCTTTCTGCGGCCCCGCTCAAGGCCTGTATTCCCATGTCGAAAGTGCCGCCGTCTCCGGCGATAGCCACGACCGTAATGTCCGTTCGGTTCACGGCGTTCAAGCCGGCGACAAGACCCGACGCGGAGGCCGCCGTGCTGGCCAATGTGCAATTGAGGGCCGGAATAGTGACGGATGTCGTCGGGTACAGGCCATGGAGGACGGTCAGACAACAGGCCGGAAATGTCACAATCGTATTTTCACGCAGTGCTTTCAGAACGTAGCGGTATGCGAGGGACAAGCCGCAACCCTGGCAGGCCCTCTGCCCCGGGAGCATATACTCTTCAATATTGACCTTGAACAGGTTCTCCGGCATATTATCACTCCGTAAAACAGTTTAGCCATTTCGGCACAGGTTCCGTATCACCTGCAGCGATTGCATCCCGTGATGACCGCACAGCCTCGGCGAGTTCCCTCGCCTTGACATCCCGGCCCCCAAGTCCGCAGATATAGTTGTGGATAGGCAACCGGATATCCGTCCCGTAAAGGGCAGCCTTGATCTCAGAACACAGTGCTCCTTCATATCCGTAACTGATCCCCTTTTCGAAAACGCAGATAGCCTTTGCCGTCCTGAAAGCCGCGCGGACATCTTCTTTCGGGAAGGGCCTGAAGACCCTGATTCCGACGACTCCGGCTTTGATCCCCTCCGACCTCAGCATGTCCGCTGCCATGGTGGCTTCGCTGGCCACAGAGCCCATGCCTGCAAGTATTATCTCGGCATCATCTGTCTTATATTGCCACAGCATGCCGCCGTGATCTCTCCCAAAGGCTCCGGCGAATTGACGACTCGTGGAGGCGATAACTTCGCGGGATTCGTCGAGGGCTTTCTGAAGTTTATAGCGCATTTCCATGTAGCCGTCACACAGGACACCCTCTGTGTTAGCCCGCCGCCATGGGAAAAGGACGGGGTTGATATTCATGGGAGCCTCCGGAGATAGAATTGTGTGGGGCTTATAAGGGGGGATGAAATCGGAGACAGCCGCAGCATCAGGTATCTCGACAGGCATCATCGTATGAGACATGACAAAGCCATCATAACAGATCATTACCGGCACATAAACGGACTCGGCAATCCGGTACGCCTGAATGATGGAGTCAATAATCTCCTGGTTGTCCCGGCAGTAAATCTGTATCCAGCCTGTATCGCGCTGCGCGATAGAATCCTGCTGGTCGTTGAAGATCGTCCACGGCGCGCCCACTCCCCGGTTGATGCAGCACATCACAATGGGCAGCCTGGCGCCGGCGGCCCAGTGTATCTGCTCATGCATGTAAAGCAGTCCCTGGGAGCTGGTGGAAGTGAAGACGCGTGCCCCCACGGTGGATGCCGATATGCAAACCGCAAGTGCGGAATGCTCTGATTCAACCCGGATATATTCCGCCTTGAGTTCTCCGCCCTCAATCAACTGGGAAAGCATCTCCGTAACAGAGGTCTGCGGCGTAATGGGATAGGCCGCCACTACTTGAACATGGCTGAGCTTCGCCCCGAGAGCCGCGGCCTGGTTGCCCGTCATGATTTGTACTTCAGCCATTTTTCTCCCCCTCGTTCACCATGGTTATCGCTTTTCCGGGACACTCCTCAGCACAGATGCCGCAACCCTTGCAGTATTCCAGGTCGATTTCCAGGGGGATCGTTGCTTTGATTACTCCTTCCGGACAATAGAGCCAGCAGAGAAAGCAGGCAGCTTTTTTCTTGATGGAGGGGATACACTTTGAATGATCGCAAACGGGCCTCATGTCCCGCCAGTCCCCCGTTTTCCCCGCTTCTCCGACTGCCGGTGTGGCCATGGCGGAAATATTCGTGTCTTTTTTCTTCACAATTATTGTCCTCTGTTGGCGGCTTTTGTTAAAGTCTGTGCGAATGCATCTCGCAGGGCGGCGAAATTGGCCGCAGACACGGCGCTTGATAATTTACCCTTCAGTCCCTTTTCCATCGCATCAAGGGACACAAGGTTTGATGCCTTCGCAAATGCCCCCAGCATCGTAGTATTCACAATCGGTTTCCCCTCTCTGATGAGATAGTGCTTGAGCGCAATCGCTCCGGCATCAACCGTGGCTATACTGATCTCCACATCAAAGTTCAGCTCATCCGGTTTCAAAGGGGTATTGACAATGATAAGCCCGCCTTCTTTGAGCGTCGCCAGAATATTTACGGCAGTAAGGAGAGATGAATCAAGAACAATCGATATATCTGCTCGCTCAATCTGCGATACCATCCGGATGGGCTCTGACGAGATCCTCGTTGATGCCGTCAGTGGGGCGCCTCTTCTCTCCGGACCGAAGGTCGGTGCGGAGGTGACGCCTTTGAATCCTTGAGTATAGGCTGCTTCCGCCAGAATCTGTGCAGCTATCACAACGCCCTGACCGCCTCTTCCGTGCCATATCACTTCATGCATACCGCCGACCTTTGTGGATTTTTTTAAGTTTCATTAAAATAAAAAGGCCATGGATTTTTTGCCCATGGCCTTTAGGATGATATCAACGTACTCTTATCCTGTCCTAAAAACGACCGGCGACGCGGGTGGCCGCGTCAACAGAAGAGCGAGGAGGAGCAAGCGAGAAGTACACAAATAAAAAAGCTCTCTTCTTATTGATGCAAAGGTCATTTTCAGGAAATCCTATCTCAAGTTTATAAAAACATAGAATAAATAACAGCAGATGTCAATAGGCAATTGCAATTCAGACACTAATGAG
>PLMX01000083.1 GCA_003142635.1 Syntrophaceae bacterium
GTGTTTTATGTGGCTCAATAAGGTCCCGTTCATATGACTCAATGAGATCTTTCAGGCCATCCTGTTCAGTCTTGAGTTCTTTTGCAGACATCTTCGCATACCTCTTATGACTTCAATGACAATTATTACGCAGTAGAGGAGCATAGATGATATAATCTGTCTGTCAACTGTGGTTAAATAGAGCCACATACTCTTCACCTTTTCCTACCCAATCGCCTTGCCACCTTTTTCTCCGGTACGGATCCGGATAACCTCGGGAAGGTCAAAGACAAATATTTTGCCATCGCCGATTTCGCCCGTCCGGGCTCCTTTGACAATGGCCTGAATCGTGCGTTCTACAAAGTCTTCATTACAGGCGATTTCCAGTTTTATTTTCTTCAAGAGGCTCCCCACTTCTTTAGCGCCACGGTAAACTTCCGTGAGTCCCTTCTGAGTGCCCCGGCCGAGAACATTGGATACCGTCATCAGATTAACTTGAATTTCTTCGAGCGCCGACATCACCTCATCCAGTTTATGCGGCTGTATAATAGCAACTATATATTTCATTTTTCGTACCTCCTATTCAATCAGGGTGTAGCCGGATTCGCTATGCTGGGTTAGATCAAGTCCGATCACTTCATCTTTTTTCTCAGCTCTTACTCCGATGATAGCATCGACCACTTTGAAGATGATCACAGTCATCACTACAGCAAAAATGACAGCCACTATCACGAGAAGGCATTGAATCAAGAACTGGTGCGCATTGCCGAAGAATAGTCCATTCGCACCGTCGTTGTTTATGACCTTTTCGCAAAAGAGTCCGGTTGCAAGCGTCCCCCAGATGCCACCTACGCCGTGGACGCCGAAGACATCGAGAGAATCGTCATATTTGAAGATAGCTTTCACCTTCGCACAGGCAATGTAACAAAAAACGGCTACCAAAACGCCGATGAACAGTGCATTTACGGGGTTGACAAACCCACAGGCGGGCGTGATGGCAACGAGTCCTGCGACGGCGCCGGTAGCAGCGCCTAAAACCGTCGGTCTGCCGCCGACCATCCATTCGATCATGGGCCATGTGAACGCAGCCGCCGCAGTAGCCGTGTTGGTAGCAATAAATGCACTGGTGGCAAGTTCATTTGCCGCCAGCGCACTGCCTGCGTTGAAACCGAACCAGCCGAACCAGAGAAGCCCCGCACCGAGTACTGCGAAGGGCATGTTATGGGGTTTATATGTCATCCCTTTATCCATCCCGACCCTTTTACCGAGCAGGATAGCCATGACCAGGGCGGAAACGCCGGAACTGGTGTGAACGACGATGCCGCCTGCGAAGTCCAGGGCGCCGAGACTCTTTAACCAACCGCCGGTCCCCCATACCCAGTGGCCGAGCGGATCATAGACAAAAGTGGCCCAGAGGATGGTAAAGACGAGAAAAGCAGAAAATTTTATCCTCTCCGCATATGCGCCGAGAATCAACGCCGGCGTGATTACAGCAAACATGCACTGGAAGATCATGAATGCCCCGTGGGGGATTGTGGCTGCATAGTCCGGGTTTGGCGCTCCGCCCACCCCTTTCAGTGCAAACCAATCCAGGTTGCCGATGATTCCGCCCACGTCAGGACCGAACGTCAAGGAGTAGCCCCACAACATCCATTGCAGACTAATCACTGCCAAAATTATGAAACACTGCATCAAGATAGATAGAACATTTTTTCTCCGCACCAGGCCTCCATAGAAAAAGGCCAGCCCCGGCATTGTCATGAGTAGAACTAATGCTGAAGAAGTCAATACCCATGCTGTATCTCCTGTATTCATTTTTGTTACCTCCCCGTTCATATTTTAGAAATTGAACAACCAGCGTGAGGAATAAAGAGCAAGTACGATGCCAAATGCTGTCGAGGCGTCAACGTGCCTATTTGACTGGATAATGCGCAATCGATATCTATTCCGGTCTCACAAGATAATGAACAATTATGGTGAATCATTCTGCAAAAGGAACAATATCGTATACACAATTGATGTACATTTTTGTGCATGCGCCTCAATGCCATCTCAGAACAGGCAAAGCGCTACTTTCCGCTCGCAGTCTGTGTTTACCGGAAGGTCGTAATGAATTTATCCTTGAAATGTTACTGATGGGTAATGAAAATAAACTGCGACACCATGGCGTAGTTTCCTAACCCGGCCGCGATTGCCGGCAGGCAAATGCCATCCCATACGGGGGAGAGTGAAAGGATCTGCTTAGATGCAACTGACAGAGACTTGAAAAAGAATTGTGATGCGACCCTTAATGGCGGCGCTGCCGGAGTGAAGCACGTTCGCGCGGCAGTCCGCCGGCAGCAGACTGAACGCGGCTGAATGGGGGCGGGAACGAAATTATCCTGAGAAAAATATCAAACAGCGCGAATTACGCCCAGAGGATAAGGCCGGTTGCGTGCTTGGCGGCAAGATTCTTATGGCGCGGCAGCACCCTGATGCCGTATGAATAGGGACCATTGTTTTTCACGATGTATTCCGCAGAATATGTGAGGATTCCATCCGATCCCTTCTTGGCTACGCTCAAAGGAATGCAATCCGGGGAATCGGCAAATTCATACCCGTCCCTTCTTCCGATTATCAGCTCGACCAATATTTCTTCCGGCTCCACCTTCCCCGGATCTACCCTCGCGCTGATGATCAGCGGCTGATCGACGAGCACGGTATCCCCGTGGATCCCTTCAATGCTGGCATCCAGAAGCCTGAGCGAGGAGAAACGCATGGGAATCTTGCGCCTCCAGTCCGCCAGCTCGCGGGCCAGTTTGTGCGAATCCGTATAGAGTTCATGCTCCCTCTCCGCAGTAGGCAGATACATATCATTGTAATAATCAAGCAGCATCCTTTCCGTGTTGAATTTGGGCATGAGTGTTTGCAGCGATCTCTTGATCATGCTGATCCACTTTTCCGGCAGCCCCGATATTTCCCGGCTGTAGAATGCGGGTATAACCGAATTCTCGAGTGTAGCATAAAGCGACTGGCTGTCCTCTTCATCGGCGTTCGCCCTCTCTTCGACAAAACCCTTACATGCAGGCCCTATGGTCCAGCCATTGGTTCCGTCATAGCCTTCGCACCACCAACCATCGGATACGCTGATGTTGAGTACGCCGTTGGCGACGACCTTCTGACCGCTCGTGCCGCTTGCCTCATAAGGTCTCCGGGGGGTATTCAGCCACACGTCGACGCCCTGGACAAGACGCCGGGCAATGCTGATATCATAATCTTCGATGAAAAATATCTTGCCTCTGAACCTTTCATCCCTGCAGACATCTATAACTTTCTTGATGAGGCTTTTTCCCATGCCGTCGTTGGGATGCGCCTTCCCGGCCATAATTATATGAACAGGCCGCATCGGATGATTCAGGATTCTGTCGAGACGGTCCAGGTCGGACAGGAGCATGTCGGCGCGCTTGTACGGAGCAAAGCGTCTTGCGAATCCGATCATCAGGGCGGCAGGATTTATTTTTGAAAAGAATTCTTCCCGCCATGTCTTCGTGTAACCATATTTCACCCAGTGCTTGGAGAGATATTCCCGCAAAAAATTGATGGTCTTCTGCTTGATCTCGTATCTCGTGTCCCACAGCAGTGAATCGGGGATGTTTTGAACCTTTTCCCAAATTTCCGGGTTCGCCATGTCCCTTTCCCAATCTCCGAGATATTTATCAAAGAGGGATTGCATCCTCTGCGAGATATAAGACATCACATGCACGCCGTTTGTGATGTGACCGATAGGGATGTCCGAGATGTTGAAACCCTTCCATACATCACGCCACATGCGCTTCGACACTTCCTCATGAACGTGGCTTACGGCATTGCTCATATGGGCCATCTTCAGGGCAAAAATGGCCATGAAGAATGTTCTCTCTTCTCCACCCTCCTTCCGTCCCAGCTCCCAGAACTGCGCCCAGGACATGCCCGTTTTCTTGATAAAGCTGGAAAAATAATGTTCCATCAAATCCCTCGGAAACCGCTCAATGCCTGCTTCAACGGGTGTATGGGTCGTAAATGCCGTGCTTCCGCAAACGACCTCAATGGCCTCATCAAGGGAAAGGGCCTCCTCCGCCATCAGACTGGTGATGCGTTCGAAGATAAGAAATGCGGAATGACCCTCGTTGAGGTGGTAGACGCGCGGCCGGATGCCCAGCTTCTTTATCAGCCTGACGCCGCCCATGCCCAAAAGGATTTCCTGCTCAATCCTTATCCTCTGGTCCGCCGGATAAAGCCGCTCCGTTATTTTTCTGTCCTGCACGGTATTCCCCGGGACATCCGCGTTCAGCAGGTATAACGATATTCGGCCCACCTTGACCTCCCAGATATTCGCATACAGCGTTCTTCCGGGCAGTTCGAGAGATATCTGAACCTCATTCCCCATGTCGTCCCTGACAATTTGCACAGGCATCATGGAGAATTCATTCTCCGGATACTCCTCTATCTGGATGCCGTTCTTATCAATGACCTGCTTAAAATAGCCGTTCTTATAAAGAAGACCGATGCCCACAAGCGGAATATTGAGATCGCTCGCGGTTTTCAGATGATCACCGGAGAGCGTACCCAATCCCCCCGAATAGATGGGCATGCATTCGTGCAGGCCGTATTCTGCCGAGAAATAGGCAATCGGCGAAGACCACTTGATTGCCTGCGAGGCCTGCACCCTTTTGTCGGCAGTCTTGTCATTCATGTATTCGTCGAACTGCTGCATGATCTGCGTATACATTGTCATGTAGCTGGGGTTCTCTGATGCCTCCGATAACTTCTCCGGAGATACATTTTCCAACATCCGGACCGGATTATTTCCCATTTGCTGCCACACTTTGGGATCGAGAGAAATATATAGACTGCGGGCCTTGGGATGCCATGTCCACCAGAGATTGTAAGCGAGCTCCCGCAGACGCTCAATTTTATGGGGAAGATTCACTACGGCGGTGAAGGCGCGAAAATGCGGCTGCGTAGATACACTGCCGGCGAAGACATATTTTTTCTCCACCTTGTAATCAATGAGGACAAGTTTTTCCGCACGTTCATGGGCGGTGGAGATGGCTCTGTCATAGGCCTGGAGATAAGATTTGAAGAAGTCTCTCCAGTTAACCTGGAGGGCTACATGTCTCGCGCTCTTCCGCCTCTCATCTGTTTCATGATCGTTCCAGGACAGAAATCCCCTGAAGATATTATACAGATTTTCTTCAATCAGATCGATCTTCTGCCCCTTGCGTTTCAAGAGGATGACCCCGCTGTTCTCACCCGCCTTCTCCTGGACCCAGAGGCCGAAACCAGCCTGGTCGGTAGTTACCGTAGGTACACAGTGGGCTACGCTCTCCAGCGGCGTATACCCCCACGGTTCATAGTATGACGGGAAGACCCCGAGATCACATCCCGATAGGGCTTCATAATAGGTCATGTCGATGAAGCCGTCATGACCGTTTAAGTATGCCGGGTCAAAGATGACGTGAATCCTGTTCTGGGACGTATTCATAAGTCCCAATCTGTTGCATGTCTGCAAGATGGGATCCGATGCCTCATAGTGGAGCCTGTGGGTGGCAATAGGAGGGTTGCCCGGATCGGATCTTCCCGGGTCGCACTGCAGGGAGGGGACCAAATCCATATGCCCCCCAAGCACGAAAAGACACGCCAGGATCTCTTCATCTTTGGTCATGTCCTTTTCGAGCCGGCCCAACGCATTCAGAAAAATATCAATGCCTTTATTATGGAATTCGTAACGCCCCGATATTATCAATATCTTCGTATGCGAAGGAAAATCCTTTCTCAAGAACCTGGAAGCGGCGGCGAGGAGTGTTTCCCGTGATTTTAACGCCGGCGCTCTGTTTGCTGTGAGATCGGGAATGTGGTCCACATCGAGACCGTTGGGTGTAATGACATCCGGGTACCTGCCAAGGAAATTCTTCGCCTCGGCAGCAGTTATTTCACTGACCGTTGTGAAGCAATCCGCCTCCCTTGCGGAGGCCGCTTCCATGGAATATTTCGCTTTAATGTTATGGGCGCTCGCTTCCGCGAGCGGCGATATATTGTCCATGTCCGTGTATATATCCACCCCCGAACCGGCGAGGGATCTTCCGAGAATCGTTGCGTGCGTCGTAAATATGGTGCCCATTTCGGGAACCTTTTTTTTCACACACAGGAGGCCCGCGCCGCACATCCATTCATGGAACTGGGCGATTGCCGACATGTTATTATGCGGCCGGACCATCAGGTTATAGATCGTTTCGATCACTTCACCGCAGGCGTAACTGAACATCAAGGGTTCCACGTAGTCCCATCCGCCGGCTATGGAATCTATGCCGTAATCCTCCCAGAGCCTGTAGAGCAACTGGTCCTTGTCATATTTTTTCCCGAAGTTGACGAGGATGACCTTCGGCTCTCCGGGAATCTTCCACCTGCCAAAACGGCACGGAATTTCTTTGATGGCCGTACTTTCCCTGATCTTGACCCAGCAATCCTCATCGGTTTCTTCAAAATCAGGGTTCGTCTTGAGATCAGGTCCCAGAAGGAAGTACCGCTCACCATAGTTGCGAATGGCCTCCCTCATCTTGCTGGCAATAACGGTATATATTCCTCCAACTTTATTGCATACCTCCCAGCTGACCTCAAATAGATAGCCTTTAGTCTGCCTCTTTATCAATTGCGCACCTCTTTCTTGCCTAAGTATCCGGAAAAGTCGTCGATGATATTCATATAGTTGATATACGCGTCATAGGGCGACCCGTAGGGATTGGATTGTTTATGCACGTCCCCGTCGGCAAGCCCTTTGGTGCGCATGTAGAAAAAATGATCGGACGCCTGGAGCATGCGCCACGTATGGAGAAATATCGCTTCCTTCCGGCGCCGCACTTTTGACTCCATACTGTACAAGGCAGCGATGGCGTCCTTCTGCAACGCATTTCCCAGCCGCGCCTCCAGATCTCTTTCTGCGTCCGCCCACGAGATATAATCATCCACATCAAGCTCGTCGGCGGGAGTGCAGTTTCCGGCAATCTCCAAAGGCGTTTGAAACCGGAAGTCGGGATGCGCGAGAATCTCGCGGGGCAGGCGACGGAGAAAGTCAAGTATCCCCGTTTCATCCGCTTGATGTTCGCCAAAGGTCTCGTAATTCATGAAAAGATTTATGACATCCCCGGTATCGTTCATACTTTGAATCCAGTTGGCATATTTATCGGCCGCGAACGGATGTTCAGACCACTTGGGATCCGAGAAATGAAAGGCAATATCATCAGAGAGACGGTGGTTTCTCAAAAGCAGTTTCAGGGTCTTGCACCCTGAGGGCCGGTATACATAGTTGGGAGATCGCCATCCGAGAATCTTGTCCGCCCCTTCGGCCACGATGACATGGTATCCCATTTTCTCTGCGTATTTCGCCAGCGCGCTGTTATAGATGAGTTCGGTGTGGCGGAGCGTTCTGGGAGTTTGACCGAATAGGGTCTTTATCTTCTTCCCGTGCAACATGACCTGCTCTCTGAATTCCCGCACGGAATAGAGATATGCGAGGGAATGATAATAAGTCTCACCGACAAACTCCACACATCCCGTATCGGCAAGTCGCTTAAAGCTTTCAAGAACGTCAACACGATATTTTTCAAGCTGATCAAGGAGAACGCCTGTTATCGAAAAAGCTACCCGGAAATCACCCTTGTAGCGTTTGATCAGATCAAGCATGATCCGGTTGGCCGGAAGATAGCATTTTTCCGCCGATGTGTTGAGGTTCTCGATGTTTCTTTCCGAATCCTCGTAAACGTGGTCATGGTCGATATCAAAAAATGTATAGTGCTTCAGCCAGCGAGGCTTATTCACGTGAAAGAGAAGACAGATACTTGGCATTTTCCCACCTTTTCAATGCAACATGAGCCTGTACACAGCGACGATCTTTTCCGCAGCCTTTTCCCAGTGAACGCTCCTGAGCTGTTCACGCGACCTCTCTACAATCTCCTCTGCCAGGCTTGGGTGTCTCAAAATAGCAATTATCTTATTGGCGATTTCGTCCACATCCCAGAAGTCCACTTTCAAAACATGGTCAAGAATCTCCGCTGCGCCGGATTGTCTCGAGATAATGACAGGGACATCGTAAACCATCGCCTCAAGAGAAGATATGCCGAAAGGCTCCGATACGCTGGGCATGACATACATGTCGCTCATGGAGAATATACGCTCTACTTCCGCTGCCTGAAGAAAACCGGTAAAGTGAAAATTTCCCCCTATGTGGAGTTCGGCGACCCGCTCGATCATGCGGGACATCATATCTCCCGCACCCGCCATGACAAACGTGATTTCGGGAAATTCTTTCAGGACCCTTGCTGCAGCATCGACAAAATAATCGGGGCCTTTCTGGAAGGTAATCCTGCCGAGAAAAAGCACAACCTTCTTGTCAGGATCTTTCTCCCAATGATAGACCCGTGGCGCTTCGCGGCGCGAAACGGCGTTATGAACCACGGATATCTTATCAGGATCAATGCCATAGTGTTTGATAATCAAATTTTTTGTATAATTACTGACGGCAATAACATGGTCACACAACACCATGCCGCAGCGCTCGAGATAAAAGATATCCTGATTTACGTTTTCGCCGCTTCTGTCAAATTCCAGAGAATGAATGTGAAGAACAAGCGGCTTTCCGCTGGCCTCCTTGGCATAGAGACCGGCAAAGACGGTCATCCAGTCATGGGCGTGGATGACGTCAAACGACTGATCTGCCGCAATGACACCCGCCGCCCTTGCATACCGCATGACCTCGGCAATGAGATCGGGACCGTATGGCCCTGATGCTCTGAAGACACGGGAGACTTCCTTCTCCATCCAGTCCTTTTCGTCTAACGGCAGATCTGATTGTCGTCGCTGCTTTTCATACTGGCCATCGTTCAAGTACGGCCTAAGCGCAGAATTGATCAACCTGATTTGGAGTCCGGAAAAGATATCCGGCGCGTCGATATTCTCTGCCCGCATGGGAATGGCGGGCGCTGAAATCAATTCCACGTGCGATGGAAAATCTTCACCCGGCCATCCCGGAACGACAAAGGATATCCTATGACCTAATGCAACGAGCGCCTTCGTGATGCCGAAACAGGCCGTTCCAAGACCACCGCTTACATGGGGCGGGAATTCCCACCCGAACATAAGGATTCTCAATGGCTCTGCGCCTCCTTGTCACAAAACAATTATGTGTCTGCACCGGAATGTTATTACAGGGGTGACTCTTGCACAAAACCGCTGAAATATACTTTTTAATAATCTCATAAGGACAGGTTAAAGTAAACCAGAAAATCCCTTCATTGATTTCCACGGGACGCCTTCACGGCAGGCGAAGTGTCAGGCGTATCGTCAAGCAGCATATACAGACTGATCAGTCCGGCGGCGCTCCAAGCCTGCGAAATGCACCCGTTAGGGCGATGGGGAGCGTCACCGTCAAAAATTTCAGATATGCAGCCGATGCCCGCCTCCGGCATATGCCGGCGGATAAATGTTCGCATATAATCTCGGAGGAATGTCTTCGCCGCTCTCTTGTCTTCTGCGGCCTTAATATATGCCTCTCCGAATTGTCCTATCAGCCAGGGCCATGCAGTGCCTTGATGATAGGCCGCATCCCTCATCAAGCCGTCGCCCGCGTATCGGCCTTTATAGTTTTTATCCTCCGGTGAGAGGGTTCTCAGACCAACCGGGGTAAGAAGATGCTTCTTGACCTTATCAACGACACCCTTCCATTTATCGGCGTCCAACGGTGAATAGGGAAGCGAGACGGCAAGGATCTGATTCGGTCTGACGGCGCCATCCAGGATACCGTCGCGGAAGACGTCGCCGAGATAGGCCTCTTTCTCGATCCAAAAGGTATCGACAAATGATTTCCTTATCCTCGGAATCAGGTCCCGGAAAGAATACTCGCGGTCATCAAAAAGTTTCCCGAGTTCCTCGGCAACGCAGACGGCGTTGTACCAGAGGGCATTGATCTCCACGGGATATCCCCATCGTGCGGTAACTGGCGTGCCTTTCACGGTTGCATCCATCCATGTGATATGCGTATCCTTGTCGCCGGCGTGGAGCAGACCGTTTTCTCCCATATGGATATTAAACGCCGTACCATCCATATACCCTTTCAGAATCCTCTTCATGACCGGCCACAGGCGGCTCTCAATGAACGCGATATCACCTGTGTACTTCAGCATCTGCTGAATGGCCCAGAAATACCAGAGTGACGTATCGACTGTATTGTGGGCGTTATCCGTCTCGTCATCAGAGAAATAATTGGGAAGAAGTCCATCTTTCTCATATGCACCAAGTGAGTTGAGGATGGCCACCCCCTCCTCGGAACGACCGCTCAGGAATGTCAGACCGGGAAGTGAGATGAGTGTATCCCGTCCCCAATCGCCGAACCAGTGATATCCCGCAATGATGGCCGGTCTGCCCGTGGGAGAGCTGATGAGAAATTGCCGACCCGAAGCAATCAGGTTTCGGACGTTAAGCCTGTCCTCTTCATGTTCAAACTTCTCCGCAATCTTTTCATCTTTCGACGCATCCCTAATGCGCCGCGTCTTTTCCTTCATCCATATTTCTTCGAGCTCTTCCCGGCAGGCGTCCGTTGATGCGGAGATGATGACCACGCTTCCCTTTTCCATGGGAATCTCGAGGGCGCCCGGGCAGAAGAGGTCCTCATGCCAGTCAAAGCCCCTCTCTTCCTCTTGCTTATATTCGAAATTATTGTGCCATAAAGGAGAAGGCAAAAATTTCGCTTCTGTGCTTGTCTGCAGAACAAAGGGAGGCATGCCGTCATAAGGGCGCAGCCTGAATCCCTTTTCTGCCGGGAATGTTTCCGTTTGCAGGAACACGTTCTCTTTGGTCAAGGCGTGGTAACCCCGAAACGCAATGAATGGCCTCAGGCGCAAGAGGCCGGGAGACTGACAATCCCGGACTTCATACCTGATGAGTACGCGATCCTCTTTATGGATCATCATGATTGCCTTACGGATGCGCATCCCGTCAGCCTCATAGGTAAAGCTGGGATAATAATCCAGGCTGAATTCCTCGAGGAAATGCTTCTCGCGCGGGAAAAAGAAACCGGGATATTGACAGCAGGAAAGGAAGAATTCCTTTTCGCGTAAAACGACCGCGTCTTCCATCCACGAAAGAAGGACATGCCTCCCTTTCGGCATCCTGAGGTTTGCCACCAAGAGGCCATGATACTTTCTCGTATTGCAAGAGAGGATCGTACTCGAGGCATACCCCCCCAAACCGTTGGTATCAAGCCATTCCAAGGTCAGCGCCTTTTCCAGATTCAAGCAGGAATGAT
This sequence comes from Syntrophaceae bacterium, assembly GCA_003142635.1. Lineage (GTDB taxonomy): Bacteria > Desulfobacterota > Syntrophia > Syntrophales > UBA2185 > Fen-1135. The sequence goes on from PLMX01000083.1 coordinate 11,294, forward strand.
CGTCAATGGCAAATCGTTTCATCTGTGACAACCTTCAATACTGGTGCAAACATATTCTTAAAGAAGCCCCGCAATGACCTCGCAAGAAACCGGAAACTGGCTGGAGAAGGGACGGCGCTGCCATCAATCATGGCATATTGAATACATCTACGCCTGACGGCGGCTTGAAGTTGAAAAGCTTATCGTCAAGATTGTTGTTGATTCTAATATCTGAGAGCCGAATACGGGTCAGATTTCCATACAGGTCTGTAAAACTGCATTGTATGATCTGAAAGTTTTCCTTATCTATTGTGACATACAACTTATCGACGCCTGTATCTGAAACCTTGGGAACAAGGGTAAGGAGGTAGTTGCCGTTCCTATCCAAATTATCCGGCTTGGAAAAGCCTACGTGAAAATCCTCGCTCAGTTTGCCTATGCCGGAAAGAAATTTTACTGCCAGCTTCGACTTATAAATATTTTCCGTATCCTGCACATAGGCAGCATGGTCCTCCGGAACATACAACCAGGCTTTCTTTGGGTTGATGATTAATTTCTTCGCCTTTGGTTTCGCATAGACCCACAACATTCTCCTCGGATTCTTTACATAAACAACCCCTTCTTCCCGGTCCGTCTTATTCATGGCCTTGATGGTCACTTCTTGTATGAATTGCGCTTTCAAGTCCGCGGTTTTTTCATATCTCTCCTGCGTCTTGGCAATCAGCTCATCGAGAGACAAAGTATCCGCGAATGATATTCCGGAACCAAAAAATAGAAGGAAGTTCAAGATTATTGCTATCTTCAATGAATAACGATTACTGCGTTTGGATTTTCTTTTCATTTTTTTTGCGCCAAAGGAGAACAAAAATGGCATATTTTTTTCCAAGAGTTCATATCTTTACCAAGAACAACCATTAAGCAGCAGAAGCTAAAGGCTACTTATCTATCATATTGTAATTGCTTAACTTATTCAATGCCTAAATAGCATGCAATGAGGTATAAAATTGTCACTATTGAGGACTTACGCATCTTATCAACAAGTTTATCAACAACGTCATCCACACTCCTGTGGATTTGAATCACAAGTGCCTGTATCAAAGGGAATATCCTTCAAAATACATATCTCAGTCCGAGATGGACACCCGCCAGCCAAAGGGATCATCTTTTTCGCCGTATTGTATCTGAAGAATTTCATTGTATAACTTTTCGGTCAGCGCCCCTATTTTCCCGGCGCTTATGGCCGTCGGCTTCCCCTTGTAAAAGATCTCCCCTATGGGTGAGACAATGGCCGCCGTCCCGGAGGCAAAGGCCTCCTTCAGTGTGCCCTTGGCGGAAGCATCCATGAGCTCATCTATTGATATCGGTCTTTCGGAAACAGCGATATTCCACCTCCTGGCCATCTGTATCACTGAATCACGGGTCACACCCGGCAGGATGCTTCCCGTGAGGGGGGGAGTAATCAATTCATCGCCGATGAGAAAAAAGATATTGCTCGTCCCCACCTCTTCAATATACTTTCTTTCAACGGCATCCAGCCAGAGCACCTGTGTAAATCCTTTTTCAGCGGCTAATTTGCTTGCCAGGAGACTGGCGGCATAATTGCCCGCAGCCTTAATGAACCCTATACCTCCCCGCACGGCCCGGACAAATTCCGTATCCACATAGAGGCTCGTCGGGCTGAATCCCCCGGCATAGTATGGACCGACGGGACCAATGACAATGAAGAACAGGTATGCATTGGAGCTGTGGACGCCGAGGGCCGCCTCCGTGGCAATCATCGTCGGCCTGATATAAAGGGACGCCCCGTGGGACCTGGGCACCCAGTCCTTGTCGAGGAGAACAAGTTTTTTTATTGCCTCCAGAAACAGATCGGGATCGACCCGCGGCATACAGAGCCTGTCTGCGGAGTTATTCATCCGATTTATGTTCCGGTCCGGTCGGAAAAGAAAGAGGGCATTGTTCTTTCCCCGATACGCCTTCAGTCCTTCAAAGATTTCCTGTCCGTAATGAAGGCACATGGCCGTGGGATCAAGGGACAAAGGCCGATAGGGCTCTATCATTGCATCATGCCAGCCACGGTCCGCATGGTATTTCATTGTAAAGATGTGATCCGTAAATATCTTGCCGAACCCGAGCGTTGATTCATCCTTAGGCTTCGCTTTCATTTGCTTCGGCTTGGCTCGAACAATCTTGATCTCCATATATCTGTCTCCCCCCTTGCAAAAAGCGCACAGGTAGAGTTCCTTATCACTAAATCATTTTTCTATCAAGGCTTCTGTATTGGATCGCCTCGGCGACATGGCGGGAGCGATATTCTCATCCCCTTCAATATCCGCGATGGTTCTGGCAATCTTCAGCACTTTGGTATAGGCCCGTGCTGAGAGGCCAAGTTTTTCTATGGCCATTTCGATCAATTTCTGTGATTCTTCATCTACAGTGCAATACAGTTTTATCTCTTTATCTGACATTCTCGCATTAAATTGCACGCTCCGGCCGGCAAACCTTCGCTTCTGCGTGGATCTCGCCTGCTCTATTCTTTCTTTGATGGCACCGGACGATTCACCGGCAGACCTTCCTGTAAGGTCTTTATATCTTACGGACGGGATCTCGATATGAATATCTATCCTGTCCAGGAGAGTGCCCGATATCCTCGCCTGATACTTGCGGATCTGCTGTGTTGTACATCTGCAGGCCCGCGTCTGATCGGTATAGTAACCGCAGGGGCATAGATCCGGTTATCTTTTCCCAATTCTTCCTAACCCTTATTATACCTCGTATTTACAATCAACAGGATGGATATCCCGAATCTCCAAAAAAAATTAGCGAGCACATCCGTAAACGGAGAATGGATCTCAAACTTCTCCAAAAGGATGTAGCTGGGATTATCGGTGTTACAGAATGCACAATCTATAACTGGGAAAATGGTGAAAGAGAACCTGAAACTAAATACACACCTCGGATTATTGATTTCTTAGGTTACACACCCTTTGAATGTCCTGGGGATATATTGGGTAGGCTTTCTTATTTTAAAAGAATCAAGGGATTGACCTTTCGTGGGTTGGGAGAATTGATGGGCAGGGACCACGAGCAATTGTCGGACTGGCTGAACTCTCAGAAAAAACCGTGCCCTCGGAATCTTGGCAGCATAAATCAGTTTCTTTTAAAGCATGGTTTGCATGTCGTTGAAGTGCAGCAATCATAATTCTCTTGATCGAATTTGAATTAATTTTTTGTATCTCTTCAGAAACAGGCACAAATTCGATGCTTACAGCATTTATTCTTTTGGAAATGATATTTGGGGGTGCCTTTTTTTCCATAGTACTATCAATGCGTTCTATCAGTTGTTTTTTGATATTCCCTGTCTTGATGCTGTGTTGAACGAATCAAATTTATGATAATTATGTTTGAGCCGATATGTGTGAAAAACACAATTGTTTGGACTAATTCTTTTTTCGCTTAACTGAAAAAATTTGAAATCACTCACAATATTCCTCTCTGTAGATATAATCGCTCACAACAGGCGTTTATTAATTTCTCTATGAAGATATATTACTTCTCGAAAGTAGGGGGATTGTTAAAAATTTCATAGAATGATCATAAAAATAGATATTGGGTTATTATGATGAAGATAGCTATCAATAGCATCATATATATGATCTTCATTTTCTTTGAATCTCGGTCGATGGTGAAGACCGAGATTCAAAGATTCAGGGCGTACGTGGACTTATTCGCCCTAGAAGCGCACTTTTTCGGGGTGAAGTTTCGTGCTCGCTTCAAGGTTAATTTGACGCAACCTGTCGTGTAATTCCTCCATTACACAAGCCTTGCCGGGATAATTGAGAAAGCGATTAACCAGATACTTCCGCGCCTTATTCTCCTCCGCCTTGTTGCAATATAGGCCCGCTGACGTGGTGGTTAGCAGTCCCTCGTCCTGTTCAAAATAGAGAGGTATCGGTCCCCAATTTAACAGGTCATCAAGATAACAATCCATCATGTCTGCCAGCTCGATGGCATTACCGCCGTGCTCGAGAAATTCAGCGTGAAGCCCATCAAACCGGAAGGACCAAAATATGAACTCGTCACATTCCGCTTCAATGATTTGGCCCCAAGGGAATTGGTATCCCTTCGCGGAGAGATCTTCTTCGTCAAGAATATCGTTATTCCTTTCGCATTCCATAAGGTGCGACTTTGGGCACTATAGTATCTCAAGGTCGCCGTTTAGTATTCTTTTCCTCATTTCCGCAGATAGTGGTGCAAATTCCATAATACCTCCGTTTTTTTTACTTGGTTCCTGTGACTAATGTTAACTTGTTCGAAAACTGTCCGCTTTTTTATATGCTCCAAGAGACCTTTAAGTGAGCAGTGCATCAGTTGATATGATATTACTTCCTGGTCGTCCTTGAGGCCGCCGACTTTTGCTTTGTCTTAAAAATTTTTCGATTTGGGAGTTATATTTCGGAAAAGAAAATTGAGGAAGATGGAGTGAACCCCACCGATTGCGCAAAATATGATAGAGTATTAGACAGGATCATCACCCCATAGGGGGAGAAAGGATCATGTCATGAA
>PLMX01000206.1 GCA_003142635.1 Syntrophaceae bacterium
TTATAATAAATATCTTCCATGTATGCCGTGTCGTAATGATCCGCCATGATAACCGCCCGACGGCGATCACGTCCTGGAATCACGATCAGGAGATTTCGTTCTTCAAGTCGCCCCAACTGGTCATTTGCCCAACCTCCCCACCAGTCAAAGTCAAAATCAGTTTTCCATCGGAAGGGCAGGTCGCCGATCAGCGCCTTTCCCTGCATTCCGCATTGGGCGATGATCCGCCTGTAGTAGTCAAGCAGGTAATTACCAAGCCCTTCTAGATCTCGATGATGATGCTTCAGCATCCGTTGAGTCACGGCGTCGAGGATGCAATCAGAATTGGCTTTATTCGTATATTCGCCGGTCGATAGATGAAGGATATCCTTCCAATATCCCACTTCAAAAGAACGAACAGCGGAACGGGCAAAAGTCAGCGAGGCCGGCAGTCCCTTTCTTCCCGAAACCGGCAGAATCGGCTTTTTGTGTTCAATCTGATCCTGTAATTGGGTAGCAAGCATTTGACCTTTTTCTTTATTGCCCGCAATCTCCGGCAAAGATGCGAGCCATGCATCGAGGGTCCTATTTTCCGGCAGCATCAATATCTGTCTTGCGAAAGTGTAAGGAAGCTTTCTATTGCCGATGAGTTTGTGCGCTTCCAAAAGATTCAGCGCTCGTGTAACTGTTTTTTGCTCATGGGTTTTATCTTTGAAAAGTTCGATGACTGCCATATGCTCGTTTCGTTTGTAAAGGCTCGGCCAAAGTTCGACTGGATGATCCAAATCAAAATGCTGCTTGGCGTTATAGGCAGTAAGATATCCCATAAGAGTGTCATGCAGCACGGCCGGCTTATCCGCATTGTAGGGCATGTACGCTATGAGGGGGCGATGCCAATAGACTGGGTATGATCCTATGCACATCGGAGGATATTGAAATCTGTATCCAAACATACCACCTTGATTGACTGACTTAATGGCAGCGTCAATTTCGGCTCTGGTAGCGCCTGGGCCATCGAGCAATAGCTGATAGTCATGAGTCCAGATCTGGCTGTTCCGCGCCATGGGTTTACCATACAGATCCAGGTCTTCGGGATTCGTGCTGAAAAGCACGTCGGCGATATGATCCTGACGTCCGGGAGTCGCAAGCTCATCTTCGTAACGGCGCACCTTTGCCGAGCGATGGGTCCGCCGGAAGGTATTTCTAATCGGTCCGAAGTCTTCATTGGGCAAGGGATGGTTTTGCCGCGGCATATGCATCCAGCCGGATTGAGGCACACGAAGTCCATACGGAGATTCATGACGCTCAACAAGACCCAGCAAGGGAATCTGGTTGGCCATCGTTAATTCACTTTGCATTTTGATATAACCGGGGACACCCCAAAAAAGCAGGCTGCCCGGGAAAGGCAGCAAGTTTAGTTCCCCTGCGAAATATGCCCTTTTCAAATCTGCCGGAAGTCTCTCGAATGGTTCAAAGTTCAAAAGATATTTGACACCTTTCAGTGACATTCCCCGACGCCAGATCAAGGGCAACGACCAGACCGGCCGCAGATTATTGTATGGATCATCATCCGCCACAAAAATACGAAAGCCGGAACCGTGGAGATCAGATAATTTCTCCAAAGGTTCGCCGCAGGCGGCATGGAGAAGAGTTCTGATAAAATCCATTGCTCTTTCTGATGGGAGCTCACTGCCGTCGGACATGAAAAAACTCTTCCAGAAAGGACGGGCGGGCCCCTGTTCACTGCCGCCAAAGAAGGTCCACCGTCTCCTGCCTTTATCGTCATGGGTGAGAGAAAGAGCAAGCGGCAGAATTAGAACGAAGCGTTCATGATTTAACTTTCCCGCCTGCCTGGCAAGCTCCGGCGGCCAATACGGATTGTTGACGAGCTTGTTCTTGGCAAGATGTTTAGTGGGTTCCCCGCGAGCCAGATGAACCAGAGACTCCAGAACCTGGTGGGCGATGTTTTCCACCCCCGGCCGCAATTCGTAATATTCTTCAAACTCTGTAATCGGGAAACCATAAGGGTTCTCTTTAGAGAAGAAGCCGTGTATCCTTCCGCCGTAGGGCCTGCAGCCCAAATGGATCGGCGGCATGAATTCGGAATAAGCCGCTATAGGGTGTTGCCCCCGTCCACCGGACGAACAACTTCTTATCAGACTCTTCCAACCCATGAGTGGCATTTTATTTTTCTCACTTGTCCCGCGGATATTTAGCATAGTTGTAACAGATTTTTCCTGATGTTGCATCTCGATTATTGTCATGAAAATTTTTATATGCCGACTGTGAAATCAGTCTTAACAGTTTCAGGAAGGCAGCCGCCATTATTTAAAAGAATCTTCCCGATTTCCTCACCATTGCAATCAACAATCGTTGGAAAATCAAAAGATAGAGCCAATCTTGAGTCTGCCTTCCCATCCGATTTACCTTGACTTTGGGAGGCAAGCCCCATAGGCTGTGGTAGTAGAAAGCGCCGCTTGGTCGGCGGTGCAATGATTAACACAGATGTTGAAGCGCGAAAGATGCCGCCGTGCACGTTGGAGTTCCGGCGGACATTTTATATAGGCGTTGGGAGGTCGGCCCGTTGTTGAAAAAATATCGGTATTTGCTGATTGGCAAAATTCAAGAGTCTTTTTATTACATCATCCGCGCCTACAGCTGGACCTTCCGACTTCGTATCGAAAACGAGAAGCCATGGCTGGAGTATCTGCAGAATGGAGGCCGGGTCCTTTTGTGCGGCTGGCATCAGATATTCTTCGCGGCCATTCGCCACTTTAAGAGCTATGCCTCGTATCACCCCGCGCTGATGATCAGCAAGAGTAAAGACGGTGACATCATTGCCGATGTTGCCGAGAAATCCGGCTGGCATGCAGTACGAGGATCATCCTCACGAGACGGGGGTCGAGCCCTGAAAGAAATGGTCGGATACCTGAAACAATCGGGTCTTGCCGCTCACATCGTGGATGGGCCGAAGGGTCCGGCAGGAATCGTCAAGGCAGGGGTGGTCAGCCTGGCCAGGGCTACCGGCGCCGTCGTCGTTCCGGTCTACGCGACATCCGACCGTGCCTGGTATTTTAACAGCTGGGATCACTTCATGTTGCCGAAGCCCTTTGCGAGAGTGAACCTGCGCTTCGGCGAGATGCTGGATCTCTCCTCCGGGGCGAGCGACGAGGATTTTGAACTTCAGCGTGTCCGACTGCAGAAGATCATGCAACCCGGCATACTCGCTTGACCTGTGCCTTATCCATTAATTAATTCCGACCCGCAAATTTATGCGATTCAAAAATAAAAAAGGCAGCGCCATTTCTGGCACTGCCTTCTTGTCGATGAGATTAAGAGACACCGCGAAGCAAGTTATCTTCACTCTTCTTAGTATCTGCGACCACCGCCGCCGCCGTTTCCGCCTCTGTATCCTCCGCCTCCGCCTCCGCCTCGGGAATCCCTTCTCGGGGCTCCCTGGTCTCTCTTGGGTCTGGCCTCGTTGACGACAATTACATTGCCGTCAAGCTTTCCACCGTTGAACATTTCAATGGCTTTACGCGCGCCTTCCTCGGTTTCCATTTCCACGAATCCGAATCCCTTGGACTGCTTCGTGTAATTGTCTTTGATAACATTCACCGCAGCTACTGTTCCCGCGGTACCGAAATTTTCTTTTAAGACATCTTCGGTAGCATTTACCGTGAGATTGCCCACATATAAATTCTTATTCATTTATTTTTCCTCTCATTTGAATTGTTAATGGATCTTATGAACCCCGCGTGAACGGCAAGCGGTGCGCAGGATCACTGGCAAAAACAAAAAGGCACTCACACTATTATACTCTGGAGTGCCTCTTGCTTGCTTCCTGTGAGCTTATAGCGCTTTCACGTTCTCTGCTGCCGGGCCTTTCTTGCCCTCGACAACATTAAAGCTGACGCGCTGACCTTCATTTAAAGTCTTGAAGCCCTCGGCTTGAATGGCGCTGTGATGAACAAACAAATCGCCGCCTTCATCATTTTCGATGAAACCAAAGCCCTTGTGTTCATTAAACCACTTTACTTTACCTTCTGACATAGCTTTAATCCTCCTTTCTCAAATATTCTCTTAAGTCGGATTTTCACTATGAGACAGAAAGTAAAAAACCGCCGATACTCTAAAAAGTATGGCGGCCATCCTTTGCAATTCAAAATGTCGAAATCCAAACTTACTTAGTTCTCATAGTATATGAAGCCTTCTGTCATAAGTCAAGGGTTAATATTCAATTTCTTCAATGATGTGTTTTATCTCTCAAGTCATTGCAAATGAACAACATATTGTGAAAGAGGCTATCCAGCGACTCTATAATCCAGCCCACCAAAAGAGCTGCTGATTTGTCCTTAATGCTTTCATATGGACAATATTCGCCTCTTTACCATAGTTTCCCGTATAGGTAGGTGTGAGCAGTAATATACTTCAGAACAAAATCAAATTTTCCTTCCATCGCCCATTTTCATTCTCACCGGCGAGCCAAGCATGATGAAAGAGGAAGGTTAAGGTATGTAAATTGTAAAAGCGCCGCCTCCCAATGCGCCGCCATTAAGTACGGAGATATGACCTTCCCTGTCCTCGTTCGTATGAGATTTTGCCACGAGCATGGAAAAATAGAGGCCGAGCCCCGTGCTGCCGGTATCAAAGTCGATTGTCCTCTTGTAGGATAATTCTTCCTTGTCATCGACAAGCATGCATTCCGGATAACCGCGACCGTTGTCCTCGATTCTCAGGAAGAGATATTCGCCCTCTTTATCAGCGCTGATTCTCACCTTGTCCTTTGTATAGCGAAAAGAATTATTCAGCACGTTCTCCAGGACTCCGGATACCAGGCCGCGGTCAAATGTCCAGAACAGCCCCTCGGGGCAGTCCGTTTCAATTTCTATTCCCTTCGAGCTGAGGAGCGGTTTGTTTTGAATTACGATATCGTCGACGATTTCGTCAACGGGGTAGTAATCCACGTTGATCGCAAATTGTGATTTCTCTTTCTTGTATAAAGACAACAAGCGAATCATGCTGTGGTTGAGGCGTTTGATTTCATACTGAAGCGTGAAAAACCCTCCGTACGAGGAGCATTCCTTTTCTCTGCACTGTTCGATTGACTCTTCGAGCGTGTTGAAAAGTATCCCGAGAGAATTCTTCATGTCGTGAAGAGTAGACGCGAGTATATCGAGAAAGTCCATCTTAGTTTCCATTACGTGATTCCTCCGGGATCAGCTCCTTATGCATGTTTGTCAGGATTTCAAGATTCTTGTACAGCGGATCAATGCTCTTTACGCGATCGATATACGACAGGGCTTTTTCAAGAAGGCGCGGCTGGCTGCCGTGTTTCTGCATGTATGCCATAAGCGCATGTGCGGCGTTGGCGTTGATTGTCCTGTTGTCCGGCAGTCTATCCACCGCCTGTTCAAAGAAGTTAATGGCTCTGCCCAGATTGCCTTCCTGGAACAGCCTGATGCCGTCGTTGTTGAGCTTGATGACTTCACTTAGCGCCGCGGAGATAATCTCCCGTCCCTTATCTTCGATGTTCAGTTCCCTGAAAATAGCCTGGACATTGCCGATCAATTCCTGGTTATCGTGATTGCTTTGGACAACGTGCCGGACGAGTTTCTTGCCGCTTTTTTCATCCCCGGTCAGGAATAGAGCTTTTGCAAGATCAAGCTCGATATCGACTGGCAGTCTGCCGGGGAGAGTGGCCACAAGTTTATATGCCTTTTGCACCGCCTTGCCGGCGTCCTCTTCGCGGTTCAACTTTTTGAAAGCCAGACTCTCCGCCACGGAGATCTGTATCGATGCTTCGGGATTACCGGAGAATTCCCTGCCGGCATCGGTTAATACGTGAAGGCTTTCCATCGGAGAGCCCTTGTCAACAAGTACCTTGGCCAGGCATGTATAATCGGTAGGACTCTTGAGAAAAGAATGTTTGCCCTGTTTCACAGCCTCTTTAAACGAATATTCAGCCGTAACATTATCTTTATTCTTGTGTGCGATGTTTCCCAGAGTCCGCTGGCGAAGGATGGCTTTGGGAGATATACGGACGGCGTCCTCAAGAACCCGCTGAGCTTCCGAGTCATTCCCCATTTTCTCATGGGTCTTGGCCAGCCAATCATGCGCGGCAACGATCTTGTTGTTCTTCTTTATGATCTTTTCAAACGCACTTTTTGCTTCGTTATAATTGCCGGTGATGAATTTAACCTTCCCCAGACCGAACATGGCCCAAGGCAGATTGCCCATGCCAAGGACCTTTTCATAGAATTTCGTTGCCTCGGCATAGGCTTGTTTCTTGATAAGAATTTCTCCTTTAAGTTTGAGTAAATCGGACAGGCTTTTTGTGTGGCTGTTAATCTGCTCGTCGCAGAGGGCGATTACGCTTGTATAATCTTTTTTCTCGACGGCCTTTTCGATGGTCTTCAGGCTCTCTTTTTTTGTCGACAGGTTCCTTAATTTCTTTTCGAGAGACTCTTTGGAAAAGGGTTTTATTAAATAGTCATCAGGCTGATATTCAAGTGCGCCCATGATCATGTCCATGGTGTTCTCAGCAGTCACCATGATAAATACAGTGGAATGGTCCATGTACTCACAACATCTTGCTTCTTCAAGAACCTGCTGGCCGTCCTTTCCGGGCCCAAGATTGTAGTCACACAGGATGATGTCATATTTATTGGAGGACATCTTCTGGACGGCTTCCTCACCGGTTGCGGCGTCATCGATGTATGAGATACCATACGACTTCAACATAGTCCTCAAGGTAAGGCGGAAATTGAGAAAATCCTCCACCACAAGGACCTTTTTCTTCTTCAAATCGTCTGCGAGAATGGATTGGGAAGAAGGAATATTATCCTGAGTTGTTGCCATCATTATCCTCGATTGACTAAATTATAAGAAATCGCCTGTAGGCGGCTCTGGCACGCCCTGCCTATCACTTATATACATCGGCAGTTCATTAAGAATCTTTAGACGGATAACATCTGGAAGATCGTCTTTCCTTGACACATAGGTACTCTACCCGTATACTTTCAGCATTTTCAATCAAATCCTTATTTAAAAAAGGAGGTCGCCATGAAGTTAAGTGCGCGTAATGTACTGAAGGGAAAAATAATCAAAGTTACAAAGGGTGCTGTGAATACAGAAGTATTCTTGGAGCTTCCGGGCGGGGATCAGGTAGTTTCGATGATTTCCAAACAATCCGCAACAAAGCTCGGCTTGAAATCCGGTAAAAAAGCTTATGCGGTTATAAAAGCTTCAAATGTTATGATAGCTGTCGATTAAACCTTTCATCTGCTTGTCACGGGCGTCCCAATACACAGGGCCGCTCAAGGAATATAGCTATGGGATGTTATTCCAGATATGCGTGGCATATAAGGTCGGCACATGATTAACGAAATCGTCCGGGATAAAGTTGATAAACCCGCGCCGTATCTTACCGGGTGAATTGCCAATGTATGACACCTCGCCGCGAATAGCGTCGGCTGTCTTTTCCCGGCGGCTTGAGTTGTCATGAACGATTCCGCCGCCGTCTATGTACTTCAGATCGCCAATGTGCTTATATCGTATGGGAGGAGGCACTTTCGCAACGATGTCGTTGTTATTGACGAACCGGTAAGCGCTGACGCGGAAGTCATCAGCGAAATCGACATCCCCCACGCGAGGTGAGCCGAATGTATACAGGCCCAGGGCCTTCCCATATCTCTTGGCGGCGAGCGTGGCAAGAGCGGCGCCAAGGCTGTGACCTGTGAACCAAATCGTCCGGTTTGAGGTTTCTCTACTCTTGATATATTCGAGGAGACCTTGCTTCTCCCATACTTCGTCGAGTGCGTGTTTAAATCCCCGATGAACCTTTCCGCCCTGGCCCGACTCCGCAAGGATGATGTCGGCGTCTGTTTTAAGATCGGCGATGATATTGCCGAAATCTGATCTCCCCTCGCGTTTGCGGATTTCAGTTCCCCTGAATACGATTATGGTGAAATCGTCGTTATTGGCGACAAAACACTGCGTACCGTTTCCAGTAAAGAATTTCACTTCTCTAAGACCCGCTTTTTGAAACCGCGGGCGGACGAAATCTTCCTCAGAATAGGCAAGCGTTGATGCTTCGATAAGCCACCATGCATTTACCATATCAAACGCGGTGGCGCCGTGCCGGAATGGGTAGTCATCTGCACCCTTAAAATAAGGATAATGCGGATAAGGGGGAGCGATAGCATCCAGGGTTATCTTCGGGAGAACTTCTGCGGGATCTCGTTGTGGGTTTGCCATACTCACTCATCTCGCACTGCATAGAATTGAATTCGGCAGCCAGCTCGTTCTGCAGTTTGCTGCGGAGAAGCGAGCGAATGACGAACGATACTGCTTCCTCGACGTTCGCGGTTTTCGTGTCGCGATGATCCTCTATTTCTACCTATTAAGAATTCAGGAAACTTCACGTCGGCTTGGAACAGACTATGTTACCACTCTTAGTACCGATAATTTGCTGCAGATGCAATGCTAAAATATATGGTAAGAAATACGGGGTAAAAACTAATAGTGATAATAATTTTACCAGGTATTCGATAAGTTGAGGAGAGCTACGGTTTCTTGATTCTTGGTTAAGGGACGCTTGTACTGACTATTTTTTGTCTTCAATTGTGGGCAAAAAGAAATCATTTATCTGCATTGACATAAGCAATTCAATCATATATGATGCGCGTGCTTTGGAAGGGGGCAGGTACTGAAAAAGATCGTCTCAGTTCACGAACACAAGGTAATTTATCAGATATATTTGAGGTAAGTAATGGGAAGTGTCGTAAAAAAGAGAAAGAAGAAGATAAGTAAACACAAATACAAGAAGCGCTTGAAATCCAACAGGCATAAGAACAAATAAGTGACTGATAAGATGTGCTGTAGAGATCCCATTGTCAAAGGAAGTCTATGGTACAGTTTCCCCTCTGTATAAAAGATCAGGGGGATAGTGTCCGTTTCTATGGATGCACGCGACAAGTATAAAGAGGTTGGTCGGTTAGGCTGGCCTTTTTTTTTGCCTGTGTGGAAAGCTTAATCTTCGTGCTATCGGCATTTCGAGCGTAGCGAGAAATCTTAGTAGGGAGGGTAAAACTAAAAGATATCTCCCTTCGGTCGATATGACACCTTAATAATGAAATGATATACTAAGTTCAGGCATCTTATTTCTTGTGAAGGTGAAATGCAGACGCTCAATTTAATTTCTTGTGAGGTCAGATAAATGAGCAAAATCCGTAAAATGATGGACAACAATAAGAAGAGATTTGCACTTTTTTTAGTTTTTGCTCTTATGATTGTCTGTGTGGCGGCCGTTTTTTATTACCGCGAATACAGAACGAGGTATGTTACCACAGATGACGCCTATGTTACGGGCAGGATTCATGTGATCGCATCGAAGGTTTCCGGTACGGTGAGGACAGTTTATGTTGAGGACAATCAGTTTGTAAAAAAGGATGATGTCCTCGTCGAGATCGACGACAGAGACTATGATGTCAGGGTCAGAGAGGCTGAATCCGCGCGGAATGCGGAGCATGCAAAACTCGAAGAAGTTTCGACGAAGGTGGATGTGACAAAGAAGCAGTTGTTGGAATTGCAATTCGGCGTGAAGTCAGCGCGGGCAAATCTGAATCTCCAGGAGGCAAATCTCAAGCAGGCGGATCTGGATTTCAAGAGGGCTCAGAAGCTCCGCGCGAAAGAGGTTGTGCCGGAAGAAAGGCTGGAAAAGGCCAAGACTAATTATGACGTCACTGCTGCGCAGGTTGAAGCATCGAGAGAACACTTAAAACAGGTTGAGGCTGCGCTCGAAACACAGAAGGCTTTGATACAGCAGACCCAGTCGGCTCTCAAATCCCAGAACTCCGTGGTGAAACAGAGGGAAGAGACGCGTAAAGCGGAGGATTTGAAGAAGAGTTATACGAAGATTTATGCGCCCGCGGATGGATACATCACAAGGAAGTCCGTGGAAAACGGCAATCAGATACAGCCAGGGCAACCGTTGATGGCTGTTGTTCCCCTTGATGACATCTGGGTAGTTGCAAATTACAAGGAAACGCAGATCGAGAATGTGAAGACCGGTCAAAAGGCGAAGATCAAAGTGGATACGTATCCGGACCGTGATTTTGAGGGGACGGTGCAGAGCATCATGGCTGGAACCGGCTCTATCTTTTCCCTGTTTCCGCCTGAGAATGCAACAGGGAATTATGTGAAAGTTGTCCAGCGGGTGCCGATAAAGATTGTCCTCAATCAAGGGACGGATCCCAACCATATTCTCAGGGTCGGCATGTCTGTTGAACCGACAATCATCACGAAGGAATAGATTCCCGGTGGATTCACATGTAAACAAGTGGATGGTTGCCATAACCGTGATGCTTCCGACGCTCATGGTTATTATGGATACGTCGGTTGTCAATGTTTCTCTGGATCACATTCGCGGCAGCCTTTCCGCCGGCATCGATGAATCCACGTGGTCTATCACATCTTATCTCGCGGCCAACGCCATTGTGATACCCATAACCGGATGGCTGAGCAGGTTCTTAGGCAGGAGACGCCTTCTCATCCTTTCCGTGTCGCTTTTTACCTTGAGCTCCCTGCTGTGCGGTATGGCCTGGAGCATACAAAGCCTGGTGGTCTTCCGTATTCTCCAGGGCCTTTCCGGCGGCTCCCTTCAACCCATATCCCAGTCCATACTTCTCGAGACTTTTCCGCCGTCGCAGCACGGTACGGCGATGGCCATTTTCGGAATAGGGATCATGTTCGGGCCGATCATCGGGCCTTTTCTGGGAGGGTGGATTACCGACAACTGGTCATGGAACTGGATCTTCTTTATAAATATTCCCGTGGGCATCATCTCCATCCTGATGACCGTGCTCTTTATCGTGGACCCGGCGTACATACGGGATGTAAAGATGAAGATCGATTACTGGGGCCTCGTATTTCTCAGCGTCGGCATCGGCTGCCTGCAGATCATCCTGGATAAGGGGCAGAGAGAGGATTGGTTCTCTTCAGACTTGATTATCTGGCTCTGTGTTGCATCCGTAATGTCGCTTGTCATTTTTGTAATTGTGGAACTGTTTGTCAAGCATCCCATTGTTGACCTGAGGATATTGAAAAACTTTTCCTTCAGTCTCGGAAATATCATCATATTTTTCGTTTTTGTTAATCTCTTTGGCAGCATTGTCCTTCTGCCGATGTACTTGCAGAGTTTGATGGGCTATACGTCAACCCTCGCCGGCCTTGTGCTTGCGCCCGGAGGAGTTGCGACCCTTGTGGTCATGCCCATTGTCGGGCTGCTTATAACCAGGATAAATTCGAAGGGGATTGTCATCGCCGGAATCATTGTGACTGCCTACTCGACATATCTGATGTCCGAGTTCAACAGGCTGGCGGGCTTCAACACAGTCGTGTGGCCAAGAATTATTATGGGTATTGGCGTGGGGTTGATAATAATCCCGCTTACCACCCTCACCCTTTCACGCATGAAGAAAGAGCAAATGGGAAATGCCACATCGATCTTTAATCTCGTGAGAAATATCGGGGGGAGCTTCGGTGTTGCCATTTCCACAACGATCCTGACGCGGAGGGCCCAGTTCCATCAGGCGCGTCTTATCGACCACCTCACCCCATTTGATATGCCATATGTCCTGGGCAGCGATCGGGCCTCGCAAGCCCTGCAGCAGAGAGGCATGGAATCGGCCATTTCCGGTCAGGGCGGGCTTGCATCGATATACGAGCAGGTTATCAGGGAAGCATCCATGATGTCTTTTAACGACGTCTTCTATCTTTTGTCTGTCATGCTGGTCTTGACCGTGCCCCTTGTCTTTTTCATGCGACGGATCTATCATGACGCGGCGGATGATGAAAACCATTAAAGACAGTGTGGTCTTGACGAAAATATGATAGCAATGTTTTTGCATGATACAATCTATGACTATGGAGAAAATGGGTGACTTGAATGAAAGCGGTGACGGAATTTTTTGCAAAGACGAAATCTCGAAAACAACACAGAGACATTATGCAGATCGCCGATATCATCGGGCCGATGATAGAAAAAGTGGTCTGGGATATCTTCGTCGGTTACAGGGTGGAATTGTTGTCTGAAGAGATTACCTTTGTCATCCCTGCTGTCTGGGGCGCCAAGAAGGACGGTGAACTCACTGCGACTCAAAAGGCGATCAATAAACAGATTGCCCCCGTGATTAACAGAATTTTTGAGCTCCTTGATATAAGAGGGCTGGACTCGTCCCAGGAATTTGCCCTCAATTACGTCATTCGCGGGCTTCTCGTATCAAAAATCACTTACATGATTGAGGCCTTTCGGAGCAAACTGAAGGAGAAGACTCTGGATGAGCAAACTCTTAAGGACGCCCTCTTACACTTCAAGCCGCAGGGCAGCGCTTAGAATCAGGAATCACTGCTAAAGACTCGTGCCGAAGGCAAGGGATTGCTTATCGAAGCTGAAGTGCATATTCGCATGGACGAGCTCATTGTGGCTCTCGATGAAAGGATGATAAACGAGGAGACGTTCAGCGAGCAAGATGCGAATTTGGTGAAGGAGGGGAAACACCCTCCGCTTGTCCGTAACGATCTCGGCAATGGCAATCGTGATGCTTTCCGCAACAGCGCTGAGCGGGAGAGTAACGGGGTAGAGGGACGCATTCGGAAGCGAGGCGGTTGCTCTTTCCGCCGGCTGTGAAACGGTCATCTGGCGTACCCACCTGAGAAACAGTGCAGGGTTAATTTTAAATGCAGGACTCCAGAAATAAAGGGGCGTCTGCTCGAAGGCCGGAGTAATTGCCTTCGGGAGATTTCCCATGCGGATGAGGTCTGCATACGTATCGAGTTTGATGCCTTCCATCCGGGCTTTCATTCTCCAGAACGGCAGGTAATGTGATACTTCACCCGCACCTTCCATTACCGCAAAATCCACCTTCTTAAATTCCTGTCCCTCGCATCCCCAGGCAGTGCTGCAATTCTTGCATATGAGAATCAGGGCCTCTTTCTCACCCTGGAGGTCCCATCCACACTGCGGACACAGGGTGGATATAAATTCTATGCGCCAGCTCTGCGGCTTGCTTGAAGCGAGCATGCCCTCCATAGCTTCTGTCTTTACAGTGCACACGGGCCGCTTGAGAAGAGCGTCGCACAGATTATTGCTCTCGAGGTACATGGGGGAATAAATCAAACTCGTCGTTTCTCCGACAAAGATGTTGTGAACGAGAGAAGGAGCGGGCGGTTGCGTGATGCTGAATTGCTTCTCCAACACCTCCGGGATTGATACGGCGGCGTTCTTCAGGACATCCTGAACGGGTATCTCGGGATCAAGGAACCGGCCTTCTATTTCGGGAGTGACAAATTTCAGTTTTAATACCTGCGGCCTTAGTCCTAAAGATGGAGGGATGCCCCACGATTTCAGGGCCAGAATATTGGTGTCAACAAAGCGCTGACTAAGCCCGCTTTCCTGCAGTGCATAGGAAAGTCCTTTCATACGCCAGTAAGGGACATAGATCGTTTCGCGGGGAGCCGCATTCGGCGGCGGTATGAAGTACGTGAAGTTGCCACCCGTAGAGAGGTAGAGTTTAGTCCGGCAGTACGGGCATAGAAGGAGGCGATCCGCCTCATCGAGTGTCACGGGGCCCCCGCACTGGGGGCAGTTGTGTTCAATCTGCCAGTTGCCTTGAGAGTTCATAGTCATCCAAGATGATCGAGTTGATTTCGTGAAACTATACAATGCAATGCCGCATATTGTAAGGCGCGGACAATTATCTGCCGCATCCCGCACAACTCTTTAATCCGATACGCAGCGTCTGAAATGACAAAAAATACTTGACAATCATTCCGCTTATCATTAACTATACGTGACCAAAGCGTTTATTTTTCGTTACCGAATATTGTCAAGCCTCCCTGACCTCATAGAGGTCTTTCGTTTGTAATGTGCGGAGGTCTCTCGTCTTAGATCTTTATCATGGTGGCCATCTTCGCGGATGGTTACTCTCTCTGACATTTTTTTCTTTCACATGAGAAAAAGGAAGTGGTGGGAGAAATGTCAATCTGCAGAACGTTTGTCAGTATCCATCAGAAATCATTTGAGCCTTTTCTTATTCCGGGTGACGTTTCCCTGCCTCGTGAAAATTCGCCGCAATGGGAGTCATGAGAAATGAAGTGTCCGAAGTGCCAATTTGAAAATAGAGATGGGGCAAAATTCTGCAAGGACTGTGGCCACAAATTAGAAGTCACATGTTCTCAGTGCGGAGTTGTAATTCTGACTGACAGTAAATTCTGCGATAGCTGTGGCCAGAGGCTCGACGAATCCGAAGAAGCAGCAATGACGGCCCCCGCGCACGAGGGCGAGCGCAAGCACGTCACAGTATTGTTTTCCGACGTCTCCGGCTATACGACCATGTCTGCGAAACTCGATCCTGAAGAAGTGAAAGAGATCATGGGTCAGGTCATAGACGGCGTGAGCAGAGTCATCAAGCAGTATGGTGGATTCATGGAGAAGTATGTCGGCGATGCCGTCATGGCTCTCTTCGGCGTTTCTTCCGCCGAGGAAGACGACCCGGTGAGGGCCATCAAAGCGGCCTGCGATATCCACGGCGTCGTCAAATCCGTGAGCAGTCAGTACGGAGAGAAGATCGGGAAGCCCATGGCGATGCACTCCGGAATCTGCACCGGCCTGGTTGTAACAGGGGACATCAACCTGGAGAAAGGAACCCACGGTGTATTGGGGGATACGATCAACATGGCTTTCCGTCTCTCCTCTCTGGCGAAGCCGGGTGAGATTATCGTTGACACTGATACGTATCGCAGGGCTGCAGGAAATTTCAATTTTGAAACACTGAAGCCGACCGCCGTGAATGGTAAAGAGGAGCCTGTAAGGATTTTTAGAGTCCTATCATCTAAAGAAAAACCTACCAAGACACACCGCCTGTCCGGCATGAGGTCGGAGCTTATCGGGCGCAAGGTGGAAATGGCTCAGTTGCAGGAAGCTATAAACAATCTGAAGCGGGGAAAGGGATCTGTCTTTTCCATTATCGGCGAGGCAGGCACGGGGAAGAGCAGGCTCATCGAAGAGTTCAAGGCCACATTGCACCTCAAAGAGATTCGATGGAGAGAGGGGCATTGTTATCCCTATGGCCAGAACATCCCCTATTTTCCCCTCGTCAACCTTCTGAGCCGGGCCTGGCAGATCCGGGAAGGCGACGCTGCGGACGTTGTAAGACAGAAGGTCGAGGCAGGGGCGAATGAATTGATCGGAGACCGGAAAGATCTCATCCCGTATGTGGGAAGCCTTTATTCCCTTAACTACCCGGAGATTGAAGGGGTGAGCCCTGATTTTTGGAAAGCCCGTCTACATGAAGCGGCAAAGAAGATTTTTTCGGCTTCCGTTCCACGCATAGGTCCGATGGTCATCTGCGTGGAGGATATTCATTGGGCAGATCCATCGTTTGTTGAACTCATGCATCATGTCCTCACTGACTTCAGGTATCCGGCGCTCGTCCTGTGTACCTACAGGCCTTCTTTCAGTCTCTTCACCGTCCAGCAGGTTAACGGCCTGGGAAATCTGTACCAGGAGATCAGGCTTTATGATCTTTCCAGTTCTGAGGCACAGAACATGATGGAATCTCTCCTCAACACAGAGAGCATTCCTTCGGAATTCATGCGATTCATACACGCGAAGGTGGAGAGAAATCCCTTCCACCTGGAAGAGGTCGTAAATTCGCTTATTGAATCCGGGACGCTCGTCTGCGCTGAGGCTGGCTGGAATCTTGTCAGGCCTTTACAGGAGGCGGATATACCACCCACTATTCAGGGAATTATAGCGGCGAGACTCGACAGGCTGAGCGAAAATGCAAAGAGGATCCTCCAGGAAGCAGCCGTTATTGGTCGTGCCTTTCTCTATGAGATCCTGGGAAGGATAACCAAGCTGAAAGACCCTATCGATGGGCCGCTCAGCAATCTGGAGCGCCAGGACTTAATACGGATCAGGTCGCTCCATCCTGATATGGAATATATCTTCAAACATGCCCTGACGCAGGAGGTGGTTTACAGCGGCATTCTCAAAAAAGAGCGCCGGGTCATCCATGAGCGTATCGGCTGTATCATGGAAGAACTTTTTCATGACCGTCTCCCTGAGTTCTATGAAACACTGGCTTTTCATTTCAGACGGGGTACATCCATCCTGAAAGCCGTCGACTATCTGATAAAGGCCGCGGAGAAAAGCATGAAAAGATATACGCTCGACGAATCCCATCAGTACTGCAAGGAGGCATTTGAGCTCCTCATAAATAAGCCGGACAAATCGAAGGAAGAGAAGGAGCTTCTTCTTGATCTCATCCTCAAATGGGCTGTCGTCTATCATCATCGTGCGGTTTATAACGAGTTGGAAGATTTCCTGAAGGCTCATGAGAGTTTCGCTGTATCTCTCGGTGATAAGGCGAGGCTGGGGATGTTATATGCGAGACTGGGCGGCGCGCTGGAATACAGGGACAAGCTCAAAGAGGCCTATGAATATTCGTACAAGGGCCTCAAGCTCGGTGAAGAAAGCGGGGATCAAAATGTCATCGGGTACGCCTTGGCCTTCCTGACTTTTGCCTGTGCGGACCTCGGACGTCTGGATGAAGCGATTGCTTTTGGAAAGAGGCTGCAGGCAATGGATTTATACAAAACCGATCCGGATCTCTTTCGCATATCGTCCACCGCATTGGGCATGGCGTACTTTGCCAGAGGAGAAGCAAGGAAAGCGAAGGATCTGGGGAAGGCATTTATTGAATACGGTCAAAGGTCCTTCTATGTGGGTTGTATAGCGGATGGGCACCTTGTTCTCGTATGGGGCCACATAGCAGCAGGGGATTTTTCCGCCGCCATTCAATGTGCCCTGGAAGCCATTCGCGATGTCGCTCTGGAACCTGCGGCTTCCCTCGCCATAAAAGTGATGCTCGGGTACGCCTACGTGGCGAATGAACAATACCAGGAGGCGGATGACGTTCTTCGGGAGATAAGGAAGTTCAACGAGACTTATGGCTATGAAAAAATAGGTACGGCGGCCCAGGGATTTTACAGTGTCCTCACGATTGTCAAAGGCAATCTCCAGAAGGGTGTAGAAATGATGGAAGAAGTGCGGGAGGCGCTTCTCAGCCATGATAGCAAGTATCGCATCATCCACAGCTATTATTTGCTTGGCAAGGTCTATGCGCAGATCGCCGTGGGTGGAGGAAAGAAAGATTTATCTTTCATAGGTAAGAATATAGGCTTTCTCGTAAGAAACGCCCCCTTTGCTGCTCAGAGAGCGGAGGAGAATTTCCAAAAGGCCATAGAGGTGGCAAGAGACATCGGGGCCAAGGGCATGCTCGGCCAATGTTATCTCGACTTGGGGCAATTTTACAGGGCTAAGAAGAAGACCGACCAGGCGAGGGAATGCATCGCCGATGCAGTGGAGACTTTTAAAGAGTGCGAGGCGGATGTGTTCCTGAAACAGGCCCGGGAAGCATTGGCGGCTTTGGGATGAAAATATGAATTGTCCAAAATGCCAATCAGAAAATCGTGATGGAATAAGATTCTGTGAGCAGTGCGGGGCAAAGATGGAACTGGAATGTCCCAACTGCAAAGCCAAAATACCACCGGGCAAGAAATTCTGCGGTGACTGCGGTCATCGGTTAGAAGCGGAACCTTCCCTCAAAGCAAAACCCCTTTCCACAGCAGACAGCGAGCGCAAGCACGTGACGGTTCTATTCTCAGACATGTCGGGCTATACTGCCATGACGGAGAAGCTTGACCCCGAAGAAACAAAGGAGATCATGGGGAAGATATTCGGGGAGATATCCAAGGTAGTAGCAAAGTATGGAGGCTTCGTCGAGAAGTATATCGGTGATGCCGTCATGGCTCTCTTCGGAGTTCCCACCGCTCATGAAGATGATCCGGTGAGAGCAATCAAAGCCTCCAGAGAGATTCACGATGTTGTTTCTTCTCTCAGCTCCCAATTTGAAAATAGAATCGGAAAAGTTCTCTGCATGCACACAGGAATCTGCACGGGTCTTGTGGTCACAGGAGAAGTTAATCTTGAAAAGGGAACTCATGGAGTGCTGGGAGATACGATCAATACTGCTGCAAGACTTTCAGGCTTAGCGAAATCCGGTGAGATCGTCATCAGTCCCGACACTCATAGTCAGGCTGAGGGATACTTTAACTTTGAGGCTTTGGAGCCAACCATTGTTAAAGGCAAGGGGGAACCAATAAAACCCTACAGAGTAATTTCTCCCAAGGACGATCCCACCAAGACCCATCGCCTCTCCGGCATGAGGGCAGAGCTCATAGGCCGTAAAGTGGAGATGGCCCAGTTGCAGGAGGCGGTCACTAATCTCAAACAGGGCAAGGGTTCCATCTTCGCCATCGTAGGCGATGCAGGAACAGGCAAGAGCAGGCTCATAGAGGAGTTCAAGGCCAGCCTTGATCCCAATGCCATTCAGTGGCGGGAGGGACACGCTTATGCCTATTCCCAGAACATCCCCTACTTTCCATTGATCGATTTACTCAGCAGAGCCTGGCAAATCACGGAAGGGGACAATCCGGAGCAGGTCAGAAAGAAAGTAGAAACCGGAGCGGGATTTCTCATTAGCGACAGGAAAGATCTCATCCCCTATCTGGGAAGCCTCTACTCTATCAAATATCCGGAGATAGAGAATGTCAGCCCGGAGTATTGGAAGGTAAAACTCCATGAGGCCGTTCAGTTGATCCTCTCAGCCCTCACTCGCAGAAGCCCAACCATCATCTGCATCGAGGACCTTCACTGGGCTGGTCCTTCGTCTGTGGAACTCCTTAGAAATATTTTTTCCGACTTTCGATACCCGGCCGTCTTTATCTGTATATATCGTCCTGCGTTCAGCCTCTTTACGAGCCATCAGGCCAGTACCATCAAACCCTATCAGGAAATCCGTCTTCATGATCTCTCCCCCACCGATGCCCAGAGCATGGTGGAATCGCTCCTTAAAACAGATGCAGCTCCCGGAGAGCTGAAAAAGTTCATAAGAGACAGAGTTGAAGGCAATCCCTTCTACCTTGAGGAGGT
>PLMX01000199.1 GCA_003142635.1 Syntrophaceae bacterium
GCTAAGGCGGATTTTCCCCTGTTTGTCGATCTCAAGAACCTTTACCATCACTTCCTCGCCCTCATGGAGGACATCGGTAACACTCTTGACCCGCTCCCGCGACAGCTGTGATATGTGCACCAGCCCTTCCGTGCCGGGCAATATTTCTACGAAAGCGCCGAAATCAACTATCTTCTTGACAGTGCCGCGGTAGATCTTTCCCACCTCAGCGTCTTCGGTCAGCCACTTGACCATGGCTACAGCCCTGGAAGCCGCTTCTGCATCATTAGACGCGATGGTCACCGTACCATCATCTTCCACATCGATGGTAACACCCGTTTCACTGATAATCTGCCTGATATTCTTCCCGCCGCTGCCGATCACATCTCTCACCTTCTCGGGTCTGACCTTGAGCGTTGTAATCCGCGGTGCATATTTGGAGATATCCTCCCGCGGTTGTGCAATAGTTTCCCTGAGCTTCTCAATGATAAAGAGCCGTCCCTCTTTCGCCTGCTGCAGGGCCATTCTCAGGATATCCTCATTGAGGCCGCCTATCTTGATGTCCATCTGCAAGGCGGTGATTCCCTTCTTCGTCCCGCATACTTTGAGATCCATGTCGCCGGCATGGTCCTCATCTCCGAGAATATCGGAAAGGACAACTACATTGTTGTCATCTTTTAACAATCCCATGGCAATACCGGCAACGATATCCTTGACCGGCACACCGGCGTCCATCAGTGACAGCAGACTGCCGCACACCGTGGCCATCGATGATGAACCGTTGGAAGACAGTATCTCAGAGACAATCCTTATCGTATAAGGGAATGTTTCCTCGGAGGGCAGGACGGGAAGCAAGGCTTTTCTGGCCAGGGCGCCGTGTCCGATTTCTCGTCTTCCCGGACTCCTCAGTGGCTTTGCCTCGCCTACGCAATAAGGCGGGAAATTATAGTGCAGAATGAATCTCCTCATTTCTTCGCCGCCTATATAATCCAAACGCTGTTCATCCGAAGACGTACCAAGTGTGAGGGCGGCAAGAGCCTGGGTTTCACCCCGGGTAAATAAGGCCGAACCGTGGGCCCTCGGGAGAATCCCTACCTCGGCGCTGATCGGCCTGATCTCTGTAGCTGTTCTGCCGTCGGACCTCCTCTTGTCATGCAATATCATGTTCCTGACGACTTGCCTCTCTATGTCGGATAGCATGTTGCTGACCTCGGGACCAAGCTTGTCATCCCCGGCGCAAACTTCTTTGATGACCTTTTCCCTTATCAGGTCAAGCATGTTGTGCCTGTCCTGTTTTCGCGCTATAGTATAGGCCTCTTTCATGCTGTCTTTGGCCCCCTCTGTTACCTTTGCCAAAAGGGCTTCATTGACGGCGACTGCAACCACAACCCGTTTCGCTTTCCCGATGGTCTCGCGAATATGATCTTGAAATTCAATTATCGGCCTCAACGACTCCAGGCCGAAATTGATGGCATCTACAATTGCATCCTCCTCCACTTCACGTGCATCACCCTCAAGCATAACCAGATTAATGTCAAAATCTTTGCTTCCCGGTGCGAACGACACTTTCCTTCCCACGATGAAAAGATTGAAATCGCTTTTCTCCAAAACCTCTGCTGACGGGTTCACGACAAATTTGCCGTCAACCCTGCCGATGCGGACACTGGCAATCGGCCCATTGAAGGGAATATCGGAAATTGCCAGTGCGGCGGAGGCGCCGAGTAAAGCTGCCACAACGGAATCATTTTCATTATCGACTGAGAGCACTGTTGCCACGAGTTGAGTTTCGAAGTAGTAACTCTTTGGAAAAAGAGGTCTGATGGATCTGTCAATGATCCGAGACGTCAGGACCTCTCTTTCATTGGGGCGGCCTTCACGTTTAAAGAACCCTCCGGGGATCTTCCCTGCTGCAAAAGTCATTTCCTGATAATCGACTGTAAGAGGAAGGAAATCTACGCCCTCCCTCTTATGCTTAAGTGATACTGCCGTCACAATGACTACGGTGTCACCGTATGTTACGAGGACCGATCCGTCGGCCTGGTTTGCCATGTAGTTTGCTTTGATGGAGATGCTTCTTCCCGCAAAATCCTTACTAAATATATCGTTCATGTAATTGTTCCCTCTTCATGAAAGTTCTGTCTAAATACCTGTTTCTTAAATAGGACCAAAGGACGAAAATCCGAACGACTCCGCAATGGAAATGGAAGATACCTAAAGTTACGTTCAGCTTCCAGAACTTGATGCTTGATTATTTTCTTAGTCCCAAACGCTGAATAACGCTCCTGTACCTCTCCACATCCTTTTTTCTTAGATAATCCAGAAGGCGCCTTCTCTTGCCTACAAGTTTCAAAAGACCTCTGCGCGAATGATGATCCTTTTTGTGTGCCTTGAAATGTTCAGTCAAGTATTCTATCCTGGCGCTGAGAAGAGCAATCTGGACTTCAGGAGAACCCGTGTCTACCGCATGTAATTGGAAATTGTTAATGACGTCCTTTCTTTTTTCCGAATCTAACACCGCTTCATATCCTCCCTAAAATTAGTCGTAGCCAATAATTTGTTAATATCCATTCCGAAAGCAGCAGGAAACTATCCAACCTTGTTAAGGGTTCGCTTCTGCTTATGTACTTCATTTTTCCTTCATTCTTGCCCAAATAGATTTAATGCCCGTCGTAAGTTCACTTGTCGGTATTAAAGATTCTTACGATCTTAGCCGCCTGCCTGTTTCCGTCCAGCGAATCAATACGGTCGGATGCACAAAGCATTTTTGCAACAGAAACAAGGTTGCCTATTTCGTCCACAAATTTTACCATATCTCCATCTGCAAGGGAAGGGATTTGATATATTCTCAATGTTTCCGCAACCGGCTGATAACCTTCCCTCAATCTTCTGGCGAATTTGTGATCCACATAAATCGCCGCGATATGGGGCAGGGCGTCAATCAGAGGAATAACGTGGTACTGAGGCGGTTTCCCCGCCGCATTCTCAAGTTCGTCAAGGGGTATGGCAGACGCCTCAAAGAAATTGCCGCTTCTCGTTCTGCGCAGGCTTGCCAGACATGCCCCGCAACCCAGCATTTCGCCTATGTCGGAACAGAGTGACCTCACATAGGTCCCCTTCGAACAGGAGACCCTGAAAGTCACGTAGGGCAAATTCACTTCATCGATCGTGATCGCGTAGATCTTTATAATCCTCCGCGGAGGTTCAATAGTAATACCCCTCCTCGCCCATTTATATAAAGGCTTCCCCTTATATTTTACAGCTGAATATCGGGGAGGCACCTGCTCCGTCTCTCCCACAAAGCGAAAAAAAATGTCTTCTATGTCCTCATGCATGACATTCGGATTATCACGGGCAATGATCTTGCCTTCTATATCCTGGGTGTCTGTCTTCACCCCCAATAACATCGTCGCCGTATAGTCTTTCGTGTCCGTTGACAGGAACTGGACTAACTTTGTCGCCTCTTCCAGACAAACGGGCAATACGCCGGTCGCCATTGGATCCAGGGTGCCCGCATGTCCGGCCTTTTTCACTGAGAGGGCCTTCTTGACGTCCTCGACCACATCATGAGACGTCTTTCCCGGAGGTTTGTCGATAACAACGATGCCATTCATGATGAGCTCGCAAAAAAATGAAGCCGCCTTCTTATAGGGTCCGGGCCTTCAGGCAGCGTCTCTTCATCAAGTCACTATTCATGGATTTGATGAAAGGTCGGCAACAGCGCCCAGAACTCGCTGCAAAACAGTATTGAAGTCTCCATCTATAAGGCACGCTGCGGCATTAATATGCCCACCTCCACCGAATGCCCTCGCGACACGTTCCACATTCACTTTTCCTTTTGAACGAAGGCTTAACTTGAATTGGTACTCCGACAATTCAGTGAAGAGGATGGACACTTCCACTCCGTCAATGGAGCGGGGGATATCCACAAAACCTTCGGTGTACTCCACCAGCGCTCCCACATCGTTGAGGTCTTTCCGGTGCACAACCATGTAGCCGACTTTTCTGTCCCAGTCGAAAGCAAGCGTTTCGAGCACCTTTGTCAAGAGTCTTATCTTCGAAAGAGGGTTGCTCTCATATACATTCTCTGAAATCCACTGAGGATCGGCTCCCTTTTCCACAAGGTTTCCCGCTGCAATAAGAGTCTCCTTCTTGGTATTTCCGTAACAGAATCCCCCCGTGTCGGTAATAATTGCTGTATACAGATTGATTGCTATCTCCTTCGTGATGTCAACATTCATCTTCAGCATAAGCCTGTAGAGCAACTCCGCCGCGGAACTCGCATTGTGGTCAATGAGAACAAGGGTCCCAAAGTTCCTGTTTGAGACATGATGGTCGATGTTTATGATACGCTGCATGTTGCCGACGCGAGAAGCTTCATCTCCGATCCTGTCAAATTCGCTGCAATCGAGGACGAATACCACATCACATTTTTCAAGGGACGTAAGCTTATGGACGATCTTATCGCTTCCGGGGAGGAAACGATAATTGCCCGGTGTTTCATCCTGATTGTAAACTGTAACCGCCTTACCCATATTGGAAAGCATTTGATACAGGGCCAGCTCCGATCCCAGCGCGTCGCCGTCAAGTCTGACATGCGAGACAATAAGAAAAGAGTTGTGCTTATTTATCATATCAATGATTCTCTTCAATATCCGATTCCCCTGTAGTTCGTATTTCTGCAAGCAGTTTATCTATTCGGCTTCCGTATGCGAAAGATTCGTCGCACACGAAAATAATATCCGGCACATAACGCAGTCTTAGCCTTTTTCCGAGTTCCCTCTTCAAAAAACCGGTTGCTTTTTCCAGGGCTGTTTTGGTTTGAGGGTCCCAGGTATCCTTGCCCATCTCGACAAAAAATATTCTGGCAAAGCGCAGATCATCCGTCAGTTTTACGCCGGTAATGGTAACTGACTTGATCCGCGGATCACTGATGTCCTTCAAGAGGATATCCGAAATATCTGCCATAATGAGATCCGCCACGCGGGTTGCCCTCTTAAAACTCATTATACTTATCCTCGTTGTATTCAATGTGGTCCATCGAATCCGGGAGATTGGTTATCTCAATTTTTGAATTCAACACTTCAGCCAGGTGAAGACGGTCGACAAATTGCAGGACGTGGTCAATTTTTCCATTTATATAACGCCTGTCATTCCCTACAAGACTAAAGCCGATCTGTGCCCTCTTCCAGTGGTCATTCTGGCCGATTTCGGCAATAGAAATATTGAACTCGTTTTGGGTCCGTTTCAATATCCTGTTCAGGACGCCTCTTTTTTCCTTAAGGGATCTGCTTTCGACGATCAGCAAATCTATGATGCCGGATCCTATAACCATATCTTATCTTAAGTGAATTCTAAATCCGAAATCCAAACAAGTGTAAGGCCCCAATATCCAAATCATGCATTTCGTCTAAATGTTTTCTCCAGGCTTCCGTTTCAGAGCTTTCTTTCCATTTCCTCATTAATATAAGCCTCGATGACGTCACCTACTCTGATATCGTTGTAGCCTTCTATTCCGATACCACATTCGAATCCTTCCATCACTTCTTTGGCGTCATCCTTGAACCTCCTTAAGGAGAGTAACTTGCCGTCGTAAATCTGCACCCCGTCTCGCACCAATTTAAGATTTGCATTTCTCGCAATCTTGCCGCTTGTCACATAGCTTCCGGCGATGGTTCCGATCTTCGGCACTTTGAATAATTCCCTTACTTCCGCTCGGCCAATTACCGTCTCTTTATAGACAGGTTCGAGGAGGCCTTCCATGGCAGCTCTCACATCCGCAATAACATCGTAAATGACTTCATATAACTTGATTTCGACGCCCTCTTGTTCGGCGATTTCCGTAACCCTGCTATCCGGTCTGACGTTAAACCCGATTATTATGGCGTTGGAGGCCGATGCGAGCATGACATCCGTTTCCGTAATAGCGCCTGTTGAACTGTGGATAATCTTCAGTTTGATATCGGCCGTACTTAGCTTATTCAAGGCGTCGGCCATAGCCTCTATAGAGCCCTGCACGTCTCCTTTTATGATGACGTTGAGCTCCTTAACCCCTTCTTTAATTTTCTGGTATAATTGCTCGAGTGTAATTTTTGACGATTTGGAAAGTTCCCGTTCGCGTTCTTTTCTTATCCAGTATTCCCCAATGCTGCGGGCTTTCTTCTCATCCTCCACACATATAAACTCCGCACCCACCTGCGGGACCCCTGAAAACCCTATTACTTCCACCGGCATTGACGGTCCAACCTCTTCCACCCTCGCTCCCTGATCGTTAATCAGCGCTCTAACCTTTCCAAATTCGGTTTTGGAAACAAAGGCGTCGCCGTCTCTCAGTGTGCCTTCTTTGATGAGCACGGTCGCTACAGGCCCGCGTCCCCGATCAAGTTTTGCTTCGATTATAACGCCGCGGGCAGGCCTGTTGGCGTCGGCACGCAGATCCATGACGTCCGCTTGAAGAAGAATCATTTCCAGAAGCTCTTCTATGCCCAGTTTTTTCTTCGCGGATACCTCGCAGTATATGGTATCGCCTCCCCATGCTTCAGAGATGAGATTATAATCGGAGAGGACCTGCTTGATTTTGCCCGGATCTGCTCCCGGTTTGTCTATCTTATTGATGGCAACGATTATGGGAACTCCTGCAACACGCGCATGATTGATGGCCTCTATAGTCTGGTCCTTTACGCCGTCATCAGCCGCAACTACCAGTACGACAATATCTGTTACATGGGCGCCCCTGGCCCTCATTGCCGTGAAGGCTTCATGGCCCGGTGTATCAAGGAAAACAATATCTCTGTCTTTAATGTGGACATGGTATGCCCCGATGGCTTGAGTAATACCCCCCACCTCGCCGGCGATTACATTGGTCTGCCTTATGGCATCGAGAAGAGAGGTCTTCCCATGGTCAACATGTCCCATGATCGTGACCACGGGAGCCCTGGTCGTCAGATTTTCGGCAAGAGGCTCAACTTTCTGGAGAGGTTCATCATATTCGGCTCCGACTGATTCCACCTGGTATCCAAATTCGCCGGCAATGAGGGTTGCGGCGTCAATCTCGATAGCCTGGTTGATGGTAGCCATCAAGCCGAGTCCGATCAGCTTGGTAATAACTTCGCTCGCCTTAACACCCATTTTTTTGGCAAGCTCGCCGACGGTTATTACTTCACCTACCTTTATCCTTCTCTTTATCGCCTTCGGTGTGGTGATGGCCGTCTTTTTCATTTTGGCAGCTACCTGCCTTTTGCCATCCTTCCACTTACTGACTCTCTCTTCCCTGTCCAGGTCCTCGCGTCTGTCTTTCTTATCTACGAGTTTTTTGATAAAAGCCTTTTTCCTTGCAGACGGCAATTCTTCCATCACGACTTCAACAGGCTTTTTGCCCTTTATCTTGGCCTTGTCCGGCTCCCACTTAACCGGCTTTTCCCCAGGCTTGGCAGGGCTGATTTCCTTTACTATTTTTAGTGTCGGTTTCTGCGGCTGCTCTTTCTTTGGCAGAGGTGCGGCTTCTTTGGGCGCTTGAGCAGTTACAGCTTCTTTCTTATCCTCTTTTTGAGGAGCCTCCTTTGCTTCCGGGGCCACTTGCGGCGCTGTCGACGGAGGTGCAGGCTTCTTTTCAACCAACTCAATCTTTTTCTTGGGCTTCTTTGCGATTTCTTCAACTGCTTCAGCAGTCGTCATCTGGCTCTCCACCTTTATTTCTTCGACAGCGGGTTCTTCCGGCTTGGCGACCTTAGGCGGAATTGCTTCCGCAGGAACAGTTTTCTTTGGCGCCTTTTCAGCAGCGGCGGTCATCTTTGCCTGCACTTCTTTGGGGCCTGCCTTCTCTTTCTTAGCCTCTTTTGAGACTCCTGAATCAATCTTCTTTTCTTCGGCCTCTGCTGTAATTTCTTCCGCAGCGGGACGAACCGCCCGCCTTCTTATAATTGTGGACTTTATTCTTTGCTCGACCATTTCATGTGGTTCACCTGATAGTAAATCCTTCTGTATCTTCTCCACATCTTCGTCTTCCAGAGTACTCGAATGGGACTTCACAGCAATGCCGAATTTTTCCAAACGCGATATCAGCTCCTTGCTGTCGATACCCAATTCCTTGGCTAACTCGTAGACTCTTTTCTTAGACATTATTGAGACCCTCACATGTAATGGTTGTAGAAATGTGTCTTTTCATAAGCTCGTCTTTGAGAGTTTTTCCCCCAATTTCCGCCCCTCTCAGGAGCTTTTCTTTTCTGCCGTCTCTTCATCGATAATCTTAATTGCCGCTTCAATCCACTGCGTCGCGCTCTTTTCTCCCACACCCTGAATCGCCGACAGCATCTCAGGTTCCGCTGCTGAGATCATGGCAATGCTTTTGAAGCCCTCATTGTAAAGCTTTTCCGCCATGGCATCACCGATGCCGGGAATCTTGATGAGGGACTTGAATCCTTCCTCCTCCTGTGACGCAGCCATGGATTCGCTCTTAACGTCGATCTTCCACCCTGTCAATTTGACCGCCAGCCTCACATTCTGCCCGTTCTTCCCGATTGCTAAAGAGAGCTGATCGTCGGGAACAATTACCTCCATGGAGCGACTGTCCTCATCCATGATGACGCGGTTGACCTTGGCCGGAGAGAGGGCGCTGCAGACATAGTTGGCGTTATCGCCGGAGTAGGGAACTATATCTATCTTTTCTCCCCTCAGCTCCTGGACTACGCTTTGCACGCGCGAACCCCGCATGCCGACGCATGCACCCACCGGATCGATATCCTTATCTTTTGTTCTCACCGATATCTTGGCCCGTTTTCCCGGTTCTCTTGCCACATTCACAATCTCGATCAGGCCTTCGGATATCTCCGGCACTTCCACTTCGAAAAGTGCCCTGAGGAAACCGGGATGGGTCCTGGAGAGGATGATCTGAGGTCCTTTGGTTATCTTTTTTACATCGCAGACGTATGCCCGAATCCGCTCGCCTCGTTTGTATGATTCTCTGTAAATCTGTTCCGCCGTGGGTATGACGCCTTCAGCCCGCCCGAGGTTGACGATAATATTTCCACCATCGAACCTTTGCACAAAGCCGCTGACCAGTTCGCCCTTCTTATCTTTGTATTCATCGTAAACGTTATCCCGCTCAGCGTCCTTAACTTTTTGAATGATTATTTGTTTGGCAGTCTGAACGGCAATCCTGCCAAAGGTGCTCGTTTCTATTTTCATCCCGAGGCTGTCTCCCCTTTCTGCTCCTTCATCCAGGGTTCGACGTGCTTCGGCTAATGCAATCTGGACATCATTATCCAGCACTTTATCTACGACGGTTTTGAATTGAAAGACCTCAACTTCTCCCACTTCTTCATTGTAGTGGGCCTCAAGTTCCACGTGGAGCCCTAATTTTTTCCGCGCAGCGGTCAGCATGGCCGTTTCCAGTGCATCTATAATGACACCTTTGTCTATACCTCTATCCTTACCCATCTGCTCGATCAGACGTTTAAGTTCTGGTAACATTGAGAGTCCTCCATATTTGCATCAAAATTCATAAACAAGATTTGCCTTTACCACCAAATCCCTCGGTATGTGATAAATCTTCCCCGAAACATCGACTACCAGAGTCTTCGCGCCGTTTTCATCAAGATAATCATTTAATATCCCGTGAAAATTCTTCGCGCCCTCGATCTTTTCGCCTGTCCTGATGCGGACTTTATGTCCGCGGTATTTAATGAAATCCTTGTCCCTCGTAAGGGGACGATCCAGGCCCGGAGAAGAAACCTCCAGCGTATAAGAGCCGGGAAGTACATCATAAACATCAAGGCTGTCGCCGGCCTGTTTGCTGATTTCAGAACAATCGGCAATGGTGACGCCTTCCTCCTTATCGATGTAAATCCGCACCAGCCATCGGAATTTCATTTTCAGGCATTCAACATCGACGATTTCCATGCCTTCGGATTCGATCACAGGCTCGATGAGCTCTATGATTTTTTCCCGGTATGTAATCGACTTATCAGCCATTTATCTCCGATCCATCAACAGCTTAGGCAAGCTTGCCGCATCCGGCATGTCCCTCTCGTAACCAACGCCCGCGCTTGCAGATTGCGCCTGTCTATCCAGGCATTTTCGAAAAAAAAAGTGGGCATAAGCCCACTCATCAGTAACGTACTCGATGATTTTCAGGGCATTTCTAACATATAAAAATATCCATTGCAAGAGAAAAATAGAATCTATTTAGGGGGCGGATTTGACGAATAGCCAGGATTTTGGGAGTCGGAGGCGGGCATTTGATCGTTGTTGCGATCATGAGCAAAAAAAGCTGGAAATTCCCATGCATGCCTCTTATACTTGATGTGTACGTAAAGAAATCATCAATATCCATATTGTCGATGGATTTTTTGCCGCCATCGAGATGAAGCGGACAAGGAGTGAAGAGAAAGGAGACAGCAGATGGCGTCGGGCAGCTTCATGGAGAAGATATTGGAAGGCGTCTTTGATAAAACGGCCTTTGATTCTTACCGCATGCCGGTAGATTCTGAAAAGGTTCAGTCCCTGCTCATATCCTACCGGGAGATGTTTAAAAACCATTCCCCGCAGAAGATTGAAGAGGAAGGGCGCATTCCCGATGAGATGCTGCAGGAGATGAGAAAGAAGGGCTTCTTCGGGATCAGCCTTGTTGAAACCTGCGGCGGCTTGGGCGTCGGCCTTGTCGATTGCATCCGCTTCGTAGAAGAGATCTCGGCCCAGGACCTGGCCTCCGCAGTTGTTTTTCTTGCCCACCTCTTCATCGGCATCAAAGGCATTGAACTGTACGGAACGGAGAAGCAGAAGCGCCAATATCTTCCTCTTGCCGCCTCGGGAGCGATGATATTTTCCTACGCACTCACGGAACCGAATTTCGGCTCCGATGCGAGGCATATCGAGACGAAGGCCGAACTCTCCGCGGACGGCAGGCATTACATCCTCAACGGCACGAAGACCTACATCACCAACGCAAACTATGCGCAAGGACTCACAGCCTTTGCACAGATGGACCCGGCGCATCCCGGGTTCATGGGCGCCTTCATCGTGGAGACGGCATGGGAAGGAGTGAAGATCGGGAAGGACATGCCCAAGATGGGCATCAGGGCCAGCTCCACGGCCACCATCCAATTTCAGAATGTTCACGTTCCGGTAGAAAACATGCTGGGGAAACCTGGAGAAGGCTACAAGATCGCCCTGGCCATCCTCAACTATGGGAGGCTCGCCCTCGGAGCCGCAGGCGCAGGTCTCATAGACATATCTTTGAAGGACATGCTCAAGCGCGCCCGCGCCAGAATGCAGTTCGGAGTCCCCATCCAGAATTTTCCTCTCGTGCAGGAAAAAATAATAGATGCCCGGGTCCACGGATTCGTCACATCCTGCATTAATTATTTTATCGCGAATCTTCTCGAATCCCAGCCGACGGAAGACCCGGTGATCGAGACATCGCACTGCAAGCTTTACGGTTCCACGCGGGCGTGGGACGTCCTCTACGACGCCATGCAGGTGGCAGGGGGCGCCGGCTATCTCACGACCCAGCTCTATGAAAAGCGGATGCGCGATTTCCGCGTCGTTCCCATATTCGAGGGAACAACGGAAATCCATTCCACCTATCCCATGCTCTTCCTCCTCGGAGGTCTGAATAAAGAGCTGCGCTCACACAAGGGTTTCTCCCGCTTGTCTTTCGTTATAAAGGCCTTCTTTTCCAGCTTTGCGGCGATGCCCTGGCGTGTAGATGGCGGTGACGAAATCGTGCAGGAGGCCGTGAGACTTGTCAAAGCCAATGCACGGACGATCAAACGCATGCTGCTTTTAGGAATCATCTTCCACGGAGAAAAGGTGGTTGAGAGGCAATTCTTCCTGAGACGGATGACCACGCTCAGCCTTTATGCATTCGGCATCCTCTCCGTGCTGGCGAAGATTTCAGCGGATCTGAAATCGGGCGTCCCCAAGAAGGGCGACCTCGATTGCCTGAGATACTTCCTCGCAGAGGCGAAAGAGGCGCGATGCAGGAGCGCAGGAATCTTCGACACGAAAAAAGAGAAACTGGGCGCCGCCGTTTTTCATGACCTCGAAGCAATTTCATGACTATGCAAGGTCGATCCCTTGGTGAAAAATATTGAGCCTGCACAGTACTATATCAAACGACATTAATAAGTTGACA
>PLMX01000176.1 GCA_003142635.1 Syntrophaceae bacterium
AAAATCATAAGGAAGATTAAATAAAATCTCAAAAAGTACAGCGCAACCTTGGTCGTTTTGGTCATTTGTATGCGGGGCATCCGATCCTCCTTAAATCTTGATGCGGGTTTCAACACCTTTCATAATATCATTATAACGGATGACGCCCAAAATATTGTCCTGGCTGTCTACAACAGGTATCATTCTGTAGTGATACTTGGCGAACATTTCCGACAGGTCGTCCTGAACATCATCCTCCTCTGCGGTTACCACGGGCGCTATCATGATATCGCCGAGCTTCATGTCGTCTGCGGCAAGAATGAGTTCACGCAGATCTATGACGCCGAGGAGGGGCTGGCCGTCTTCGCCTATCACGTAGATATAAGAAATGCTTTCCGGCTCCATGGAGGATTGCCTGATCTTTGCCAATGCCTCGCCGACAGTCGTCTCCCTTGCCATGGTGAGGAAGTCGGAGGACATCATGCCTTTGGCCGTGGCTTCACGTTCAGACAGAATGGACTGAACACGATCCGCCTGATCCTTGGTTAGCAACGCCATCAAATCGGAAACATGGTCGTGGGGAAGTATGGAAAACAATCCGGCCAATTGCGGGATCGTCATTTCCGTAAAGATATTTCTGGCTCGTTCCTTGCGGAGAGCGGCGATGATCTGACGTTGTGTCCGTGGTTCGGCTTCCGCGAGGGTTTCAGCGGCCTTCTCCGAATCGAGGGCTGAAAAAAGGGCGTCCTTTTCCTCTTTGCCGAGTTCCTCGAGCATATCTGCCAGATCCTCGCTGGGGAGTTCATGAATCTGTCTGCGGGTAACCGAGAGAGATACCTTATCGGTAGAGACGGCATCTTCAACCGAGAGAGGTTGAACGTACTTCCAGGAAATAAGGTCATCCTTCATCCAGTTGAGCTTCCCCAGTCCCCAGCGCCGCAGGAAGCCATTGAAGGAAATATCCACATGGACAAGGAGGAACCGCCCCTTTGCTTCGAGGAGATGAACGTCGTTGACTACCTCGACGCGCCTATCATCCATGTCTACGATGGTGCGGCCCATGAGATGCTTATCCATGAGTATCCAGCCGGGCTGGTCGACGAAGGAAGGGTAGTAGTTTCCCTCGTCGGGAGGTTGAACAAAAAATGCGTCATCTTCTATCCTGAGAACTCTGCTCCACGGGATGAATGTTGTGGGTTTGCCCCATCCATGCTCGATATAAATGCCGACGGCGTCAGGGTAAGGCTCAGCTACGGCAAAAACGAGATCAGTGAGTCTGCCAATGCGGTTCCCGATCTTTGCGATACAGACGGGTTTCTTCAAGAGCTCTGAAAAATAGATGAACCGATAAGTGCCTATTCCGTGGGGCAGGTCCGGGACTTTTAATTTCTGATTCATCTCTGCCATATCCTTACTCCTCTGCGCTTATTTGAATAAGTCCGGGAAAAGCGTGCTGATGCCCATCAGTGAGGACATTACTATAACCAGAACGACTATCGAGCAGTTTATAATATTCTGCGAGCGGGTATTGACGTGCTCACCCATGAAGGGTTTATCATTTAGTAACAGAAGCAGGAAAACAAGTAATGCCGGCAGCAGGGTTACCGCGACAACCTGCACAAACATCGTAATGGTGATTAAAGGCGCGCCGGGGATCAAGACCACAGCCCCGGAGGTAAGGAGCATGGCGAGATAAACCAGATAAAACCAGGGCGCATCCTTGACCTTCTTATTCAATGAATGCGCCCAGCCGAAGACTTCTCCCACAGCCCATGAGGTGGAGAGCGAAATGCAGAGGGCTCCCAAAAAACCGGCGTCAAATAAGCCGATGGCGAATAGTTTTCTGGCTAAGTTACCCTGTGCGGCGGGTAGGAAAGGCACGATGGCCTCAGCCGTCTGGGCCGCATCCTCGATGATGATGGGTGGTTTGTGGAAATAAAAAACCGCTGCCGTGGCTATGATGATGAACACGGCAACAATACAAGTTGAAATGGACCCCACAAAAGTTTCTAATTTGCCATACTTGATATCATGGATGTCCAGACCCTTATCTACGACGGCGCTCTGCTGGAAGAAAAGCATCCAGGGGGCAATAGTCGTTCCGATGTTGGCCAGAATGATAAAGATAAGGTCTGCGTTAAAGCCTCCCAAGTCAGGATTATAGAATCCTCTGCATACCTCGTTCCATGTGGGAGCGTTTGGCGTCTCCATGGTCCAGAGGGCGGCGGGGATATAAACGAGATTAAAGCAGCAGAAAAAAAGAGTTATTTTTTCAAATGTCCAGTATTGACCGGAAACGATCACAGCAAAAAGAATTGCCGTAACCACGATGACGGTCAGCCACGGCGGCACTCCGAAGAGACTCATGGCTGCCGTCATCCCGACGTATTCCGTTATCAGGGTAAGCCAGTTGATGATAGTCAGATCGATCAAGGAGAACCAACCCCAGAAGGGACCGAAACCCTCAAAGATTGCCTCTGCGTGGCCACGCTTGGTAACCGCGCCGAGACGGACGGTCATCTCCTGAACGTAATAGGCCATGGGCAGAAGGATTATGAACATCCAAAGCAGGGAAAAGCCGTACTTGGAACCTGTCACGGCATAGGTCGAAATACCTCCTGCATCGTTATCGGCAACCATTACAATAATGCCCGGGCCGAGAACCGACAGAAATATGATGAACTGCCTGCGAAAGCGATTCAGAATGTGGATGCTCTTGCTTACCCAGAACATAAGACGCGCGCCATCAAAAGGGAAACGAACTACCCTGATAGGACTAAATAAATCAAAAGATTTACAAAGTCGGGTTAATCAATATAGGAGATAGAGGTATGAGAAGCGTCAGCGATTTCCGGTTCAAACATATACCCCGGAAATCTGCGGTGGACGGGCTAACAGACGGGTGATGTAAATACTTCCGGGATAAGACTTCTATTTTGTTTTACCGGGAACCATGGTCGGGCAATCGTCAATCCCTCTACAACCAGGAGGCTCCATATAATTTGGTTTACTCCAACAAAAGAATTTAAATTCGGCATCAAGATTTTATTTTCTTTTGTTATACAAAAAATAAATTGACGTCAAGGTAAAAAGTTTGTGGATGATTTATTGGCGTGATGAATTTGGCATGCGGCACCGCGGAAGCGGGTTTGTCTGTTAGTCGAAGGATGCTGAAAAGCGGATCCCCTCCGGGGTCGTTTAGGCATAATACGTTATCTTACGGCAGTACTAAGCCTATGAGGGACAGGATCAGCCATCGGAAGAGATCGATCAGCGGATCTAATGCGCCAAGATACAGGAGTCCGATGATGATAAAGAATCCGTAGGGCTCGAGACGGGAAAGGGTGTATTGGAGCCTTGCCGGTGCAAATCCCATGAGGATTTTTGATCCGTCGAGAGGTGGAATGGGAATCATGTTGAAGGAGGCTAGTATGATGTTGATCTGCGCCAGGTAATAAAGGATAGTAGATAAGACCCCTCCAGGCTCCGGCGATAAGAAGCGATAGAGAAAGAAGGCGATGAAGGCGAGAAACATATTCGTGATGATCCCCGCCGAGGAGACGAGTATCAGCCCTTTACGCATGTCGCGCAGGTTGCTGAAATTTACGGGCACGGGCTTCGCCCAGCCGAAGCCGAAGAGAAAGAGCATGAGGGTGCCGAGAGGATCGAGATGCCTTAGCGGATTAAGGCTGAGCCTGCCCTGCCATTTAGCCGTCGAATCGCCCATACGGTAAGCGACCCAGCCATGAGCAAGTTCGTGAAGAATAACGGAATACAAAAGCGGTATGGCAAGAAGGATGAATGTAAGAGGATCGTTTATGAGAAGTTTGAGCAGGCCCATTTATTTGTCCGCCGCGCGTTTCCGCGGTCTTTTCCGTCTGCTTTCTGACGGAGATCAAATTAATCTTTTCTTTCAGCAATGACTGCGCTAAATGTCATTGGCCGGCTATCGCGCACGACCTTGACAATTGCTTTTTCGCCGACAGAAAGAGATGCGATAAGAAGTAGAAGCTGACGGGTATCCTTAATTATCTTTCCGTTGACCTCGACAAGTATATCACCTGTGCGAAGACCGGCCGTATCCGCCGGACATTCCTTCACTACCTCAATAACCAGGACGCCGTTTCCTTGCGTGAGTTTCAAGGTACCGGCGAGTTCCTGCGCTATGTCCTGAACGCCCACGCCAAAGAAGCCTCTCGTGAACCTTCCTTTTGTTTTGAGACTCGGCAAAATTGTTTTGACTGTATTGATGGGGACGGCGAAACCGATCCCCTGTGTTTGTTGCAGAATTGCGGTATTGATGCCGATTACCTTGCCTTCCATATTTATGAGAAGCCCGCCGCTGCTCCCAGGATGAAAGGAGAGGGCTGTTTGAATGAAATTGCTGTCGCCTTTAGCGCTGACAATGCCGGAGCTTACCGTCTGTTCCAGTCCCCACGGATAACCAACGGCTATGACCGGTTCTCCAACTCGAAGTTTGTCGGAGTTGCCGAGGTGAGCCGGGGTGAGGCTTTCGTCCGTTTTAATTCTTAGAAGTGCAATGTCCGTTACCGTATCTCTCCCCACGACCTTGGCATCGTACTCGGTTCCAGCTTGGAGTGTAACCTGAATGCTCTCAGCCTGGTCAATAACGTGACTATTTGTCAGAATGTAACCGTCGCTGCTGATGAGAAAGCCGGATCCCATACTCTTGGCCTTCGGTTCTCGCTTCTGGCGTGGAGGCGCGTTCTTAAAGAATTTATCAAAAAAATCATCACCCTTGAATGGTGTCTCTTGCCCTGCTGCATGCGTGACAGTGATTCTGACAACTGCGTTCTTTATCCGAGCTACGAGAGAACTGAGATCAGGGCCGATTGTCAAATCTCTCGGTTGATCGTGTGCCGTGCGTTCGGGTCGGCTCGTGATCGTGTCTGTCTTACTTGTCGGCGCATCCCCTGCCGTCGGTGCTGCCTTGGTCAGAACAAAAACAAACTCTCCTTCGCCATCGATGCTGCAGTATTGCGGAACCTGGGAATTGTGAGTCATCCGCGTCACCTTCGGCTTCACATATGAGGCGAGGTCGCTGAATGTGACATAGCCTTTATCATCCCGGTCTGCCGAACCATCGAGTCCCTCGAGGATATATTTTGTGAGCACTCCATGACCATCCTCTTCATGCGCCTGGTCGCCCTTGCCGCCTGCAGTCAGCATCTCGTGCGCCTTTCAAGTGGTAATCTTGTTGAGATAGTCGCGGTCACTTGGTGGTATGCCTCCTGAGCGGGTAAGCCCCAGACCGGAGTAGCAGGCATCGATTAAGTAGAGGACATGCTTGGCCGGCAGGCGTCTGGAAAACTGACGAACCTGATCCATGGATATGGCAGTGGAGAAGATGTTCCGCGTGTCGCTGTCTACAGGGACGAGGTAACCCATCTGGCTGCCGTCCGCGAGTTCCTCTGTCTGTCCATGGCCGGCAAAGAAGATGATTACCCGGTCATTCTTTTCCACCTTTTTCGGTAGCTCATCTCCGAGAACTTTAAGGATGTTCTCCCTCGTGGCATAGTTGTCGAGAAGGATGGTGGTATAGAATCCCATCTCTTTGAATCGCTTCTGGATCGATCGGGCATCATTTACGGCATATTCGAGGGACGGCCATTTGTCATAGGCGTTGATGCGGATAATAACGGCGTAGCTGTGACTATAAAGGCTGTCAAGGGAAGGGGAGGGCTTGGAGGTGATCTGAACCCCACGCTTCGCTTTTGAGGCTGCGTCGACGGGAGTATAGGCCAGCAGCGAAAGCACGCCTATGAGCATTATAAAACGAAGGGCTTTCATCTGTGTGGTCCTCCTGTAAAGAATCTGGGGTATTTTATACATCAACCGCGGCAAAATCACAAGCGATGTTCTTCGTTACACATGCCACTCTTTTATAAAATCGCGGAATTGGCAAAGCACCAGCCAAGGCCTGCGTCCGCCTCTTTACATTGTATCAAC
Source organism: Syntrophaceae bacterium (assembly GCA_003142635.1). Taxonomy (GTDB): domain Bacteria; phylum Desulfobacterota; class Syntrophia; order Syntrophales; family UBA2185; genus Fen-1135. The sequence goes on from PLMX01000176.1 coordinate 5,950, forward strand.
GTTATGAGTCTTGTAGACAAGAGGCCCCTCTATACGGGATTTTGTTGTAAATCTAAACATGTTGAGGTATTAAATAGGAAAAGGCCAAGGAGAAATAATATGGGCGAAGTCGTTCACACATCTAAAATAAAAATCGTCAGGGAAAAGGGGCCGACAAGGAGGGCCATGATAGAGGGATTCTCGGAACCTGTCTATTACGGAGTCCATGGCGGCATCATGAAATTTTACAAAGTGCAGCCGGATGAGGAGCATGCGGCCACTCTCGACCACATTGTTGCCGCGACAGCAGGTTGAATGATGGGCACACTGGCCACGCTGATGGCCGGAAAAAAGATTCCCACGCCGGAAAGCCTCTACTGGGCCGATGTTGAGGGGGACATTGAGAATGTGGACGGCGTCCTCAAAATCACCACCATCCGTGTCAAATACCATCTGAAGGTTTCCGGCGATAAGGTGGCGGATGCGCAGGAGAGCTTCTCAAAGTATATCACCCGCTGCCCGGCCGCACAGAGCGTCAGTGGTTGCATTAAACTCGAGGATGAATTGATATTCGAGAAATAGATTTCTGATAAGGCTGGCAATAGTGATGCCGGGACGGCTGCCCTGCCTCTCTTTCATTTGCTTTGAACGTATTAACCCTGATCTTTTCACACTTAGTAAATTCGGATTCCCTTGACTGATTAATATAGCAGCAAATGCAAGCTCCCTGGGAGCGAAAGGAGGACTTTATGAAGTGGATTTTCCTTGTCGTATTTGTCGTTGCTATCGGCATTCAATCGGGCAGTGTTTTTGCACAGGACAGAATGCCCGCCATGCCGCTTGAGAAGATGACCGATCTCCAGAAGAAGTATGCAGAGGAGATTATTAAAGGCCCCCGCGGCGCTCTTTATGGGCCTTTCGTGCCCCTGATTCGCAGCCCGGAGCTCATGGATAAGGCGCAGCGTATGGGGGAGTACCTGCGCTACAAGAGTGCAATCGGGACAAAGTTGAGCGAACTCGTCATTCTGATCACGGCTCGCCAATGGACCCAGCAGGTGGAATGGGCTATCCATGAGCCCATAGCCATCAAGTCAGGCATAAAGGCAGATATTGTAAGAGCGATCGCTGACGGTCGCTACCCCACGGGCATGAATCAAGACGAGGAAATTGTCTATGACTTTTGCTCGGAACTTCATATTAACAAGAGTGTCGCCGATGCGACTTATGAGCGGGCGCTGAAGCGGTTCGGAGAGCAGGGGGTCATCGACATGCTCGGGATCAACGGCTATTATACATTTCTTGCGATGATTATGAACGGCACACGCATGGCCGTGCCTGACGGCAAGCCCGGGCCCTTGAAGGCATTTCCAAAGTGACAACGACATAGATCCGAGCTGCATTTATTTGAACAGGTTTAATGAAAAGTTAAAGGTGAGCTATCTGTGTGCGTTTACTGAGGCGATTTATTCACTTCGTGCGGGTACAGATGGAGAGATATCTGTTCAGTGATTCTTTAGTACCTCAGAGAGGATGAGAAAGATAAGCGTGAGAATGGCCATAAGGATGGCCATCAATCCCGGCATTAACCTGGCCCATTTTATGGACAGCGGCGCTGTAACACGCGGCTCGTTTTTGGGAATGCCGTTGTGATCGACATCAGAAGATGCGCCCTCATGTATTGCGTGAGAGCGTGCCTCAAGTTCCTGCATCTCTTTTTTGTAATCGTTCAGATTTCTTTTCATCGTAGATCTGAATCCGGCCTGAGCATAAGAAAAGGGCGCTCGCTGCGAACGAGCGCCCGCCACTAACACACATTCTTAGAAACGGATTTCTCCCGCGCTGCACAATTTAGGATCTTTACTTTTCGGTCCTTCCTCGCCGGTAGGCATTACGGTCAGTACCGGGCACGGGGAATAGTTAACAACCCTGTCAGCGGTACTGCCCGAAGATTCTTCTGTTGTAGGCCATCTTACGGCTGTTGGTCCCGATAACGATAAGGTCTATGTTGTTTTCCTTCTGGAATTTCAGGATTTCCTCGTCGGGGATTCCCGTTAACAACCGGTACTCCTTTACTTATTAGTCCGTCCTGAAAAA
>PLMX01000140.1 GCA_003142635.1 Syntrophaceae bacterium
TTCTGCATCTCGAGCTCTATCTGATGAACATGGAGTTCGTGAACGAGTTTCTGGATTTCTGGAGCGGACATTTTCCCGGTACTGTCCGCGGACCCAGGGATATTCTTCTCCGCACGCTTACGGAGATCGTCAGTCTGCTTGGACCTGGGGCTTTTTTTGTCATGTCTGCTCATTTATTTTATTCAGGTCATCATGGATTAAAGTCTGTCACGAACTTATAATAAATGGATTCCCGCCTGTGTTAGAGTTCCCTTCCAAAACTTTGCTTTTTTAATGAAGATATTTTTGAATGTCAACACAATTTTGTCACGGCGTTCATTACCATTTGCAATCTCAATATTTGAGATAGCAGAGTGAGTGTGTGCAACAGTCAATAAGGATTATCGTTTGAAAGGGTGGATATCCGCCAAAATAACCGGATACTTTGTTTCAGGAAGGAATCATTACGATACACCGTGCAACGCCATCTTCTCATCTTTCTGCATTAGAACGCAAACATCTCCCAGACGAAATTGCAAAGCCTTTTCAGTTCCAGGGTTGAATACTTTTAAAGTACTGACCCGTCTCGCGGCACGATAATCAGAAACAGCAAACACTTATTCTCTTAATGCTCACCCGGTGTCCTTGCTTATCTCTCAGGCAATATATCAGGCGTATCTTTGGGGATTGCTTTTCATCTCGGCGATAAAATCGTCAACTATCTCTTCCTGATTGTATTCGACTTTCCAGCCCCATTCCTGCTGCGCGACGCTGTCGTCAAGGGGATGGAGAAGTTTGTTCAGTATCTTCTGCATTTCCATATCGGGTTTGAAATCAATCTTGGCCCCGGGTACTTTTCTCTTGATAATCTCGGCAAGTTCCCGTGCGGTCGCAATCGGCTTTACACCGGCAATAAGATAATTGACCATCTTTATGTCTTTCTTGGGAGCGCGGGCCAGCTTGACCACAGAGAGAGCTGCATCCTTGAAGTACATGACGGGTGTTCCGGTTTCAGGGGCAACGTGACACGTGTAGGGTTTACCTTTGATGCAGTCTTCGATCATCCAGGACGTATACTGCACAACCCCGGGCGTCTTGACGCCGGGCCCGACTATCGATGGATATCGCACACCGCGAAAATCGATGTCGAATTTTCTTCGATAAAATTGACCCATTAATTCGCTGAATACTTTCGTTGCGCCGTAGAAAAGCTGCGGCCGCTGGAGGGAGTAATCATTTACGGTAATTCCTTCTTCGAGGTCGAGCCCGTAAGTGGCAATGGTGCTGCTGAATATGACTTGCTCCACGCCAAACAGTTTGGCCGCTTCCAAAACGTGGAACGTTCCCACAGTATTAGCCCGGAAAGAGGCTGCATGGTCGGCGTCGGACGGCACGGATAGCATGCCCCCGAGATGAAAAATCGTCTTTGGTTTGCACGAAGATACGACATTGAAAACATGACTGAAGTTGCCAAGGTCACCACGAACCATGGAAACCTTCGCTGCAATGTCGTCGATAAATTTGGTGGAAGGATTGATATCGAAAATAGTGATGTCTTTCTCCTTCTCTTTTATCATGAGCCTCGCCACATGGGCGCCCACAAACCCCGTCCCGCCGGTAATCAGTATACTCACGTGCTCTCATCCTCTATATATGCAACGTTCTAAAGCCGGATCGAAGATTCTCCGCGGCAAGCCGCGGAGAATCTTATTCTTAAGGAAAAATGTCATTCAGTATTCGCCCGCTGCCGAATTCATAGCGCGTGCTGTAGGACAACGATCTCCGGTTCCTTAGGCAGTGTCTCCGCCGTGACCTTCAATTCCGATTTCGGCAGGACCTGAACGTTTTTTTTGCCCCGCGTAAATTCAGCGACCGTAGTAATCGGGAAGCTGCATTTCTCCGTCTTGTAGTGCATGGGGATGGTGATAGACGGCCTGATGTTGTTCATGACCTTTGTGGCTGCCTGTGCATCAATCGTGTAAAAGCCACCCACGGGCAAAAACATTACATCCACCCTGCCGATTTTCTTCAGCGTCTCCGGGTCAAGGTCATGCCCGAGGTCTCCCAAGTGTAACAGCTTTATTCCATCTGCGGAAATAATTGTAAGCAGGTTATCTCCCCTTTCCTTCCCGGAGGCGGCATCATGGAAAGTCGGAAGCGTCTCAAACTTCACGCCTTTGATCTCGTAGCTTCCTTGTTTCTTTATGTGATCATATTTCCCCCGGATGCTTTTTGTGTAGTTGTGGTCTCCGTGATTGTGGCTTGTAACGACGATATCTGCTTCGTCGTCGATGGTACGATAGGATAAGGCGCCATTTGAAAATCCGGATTCATAAGGATCGATGATGATCCTTGTCCCATTCTCAGTCGTTATTTTGAAAGCTGCATGACCATACCATTCTATATTCATAGCAACACCTCCTTATGCCGGGAATGTTTATTTTTTCAGAAAAAAGTGAAAATCCTTCACAATTGTAAAAGACAGCTTTGTAAATGGATGAGCAGTCCACCCGCATATAGAGAGTGAGATGGGCCTATCGACCGCGCTTGGGATACCCGACCGACTGCGCCAGGATGATTTTCTGATCCGCTCTTAACTTCATGGCCTTTGCGAGCGCCGGTCTGTCTATATATGCGCGCACGACTGTCGCCAACCCGGCGGAGGCGCAGTAGAGATACACATTTTCACTTATGAAACCCGTATCCGCCGCCACATACATTTCTTTCACCTGATCCGGTACAGAACTCATCCCGGAATAATCAGCCACATATATAATATTTACGGCAGCCTCTTTGACATAGTCCTGCTTGCCGGCGAGCGCCCTCAGGTCTCCTGCTGCGATCATTTTCAATGTGTGTGATTTTGCCTCGTAGAGGTAAATACCGTTTGCAGTGGCAACATAGACATCAATTTCCTGTTTGTTCATTGCAGAAGGCGCTGTCCGTTTACCCGAATCAGGACGATTGATTCCGGCGGCAGCCCAGAGCATATTTGAAAGAATGTTCTCGGGCAGGGCTTCCGAGCTGAATTCGCGGGAAGAGCTTCTCTTTGCCAGAACCTCCATCAAAGGATTGCCGGCGATTTGCGGCTTTGTAAGCTGGATCGATTTCTGTTCCTGCGCCATGATGATATTCTGCCCCATGGCCGGGATGATGATGACAGAAGCCAGAACTATGGCTACAATTCCCCGCGTGATGGTGAAACCCTTTTTTCTTGATATCGTCTTCATATGTATAACCTCCTCCTCTACTGGTTCATAAATTCGTTCACGTATTTTTTGTGACAGTCTGGGAATTTCCATATACTATTGTCATTTCGAGCGTAGCGAGAAATCTTTGTTCGGACCTAAGAGAAAAAATCAAGATTCCTCACATTCGTTCGGAATGACACTGCCCTGGATTCCCGCCTGCGCGGGAATGACAAACTTCTATTTAACGGACAGAAAAAGATATCCCCCCTCGGTCGATATGACATCCTGATTACTTAGCTTGTTCCGTCCCGATTGCCTTCACTCCCGTCATCAGATATTGAGCGTGACGGCAGGTGCCTGGCGGTAAAAAAACCGACAAAGGACGCAAAGATAGTAAGCACGGCTATCGTGAATGCGAGTGTTTTCCCATGCCATAACCCGTTAAACCAGCGCCGGAAGTCATCCGCAAGCACAGCCGCCTTTCCGCCGTACACTTCCAGATCATGTTTATAGATCTTCGTATTTTCCGGCATGATCGGATAAATAGTGCCGCCTATTATCTGGTAACCAAGTGCGCCGCCCGCGTCCCTATCGGCTGTCTGATAGATGTATATGGCCGTAGCCAGACCTACCAGTAAGATTATCGCGCTTAAGACATTAATACCCATGCGCAAGCCTGCGCTTTTCCCGTTCATGTTGCACCTGTTTTCGCCGCTATATTTGTAGACAGTATAAGAAGAATTGCCTCGTGTGTCAATGAGTCATTCCCCACGGAGAGGTGCACAGTATCCCGATGTTTGTGGAAGCTACGTGGGGACGGCAGCAGTCCCGATCCGCCCAAGGAGCGGGCTATCAAAGATATCAAAACGTCTATTCTCTTATCGCCTGACCTATGCTAAACATTTATGAGTGCTATATCCGGCCCCGCGGGCGCAGGCAGCGGGCAATTGAAAAGGATTCCCTTGACGTGAAATTTCTCTCATATGACAACGTCGAAAAAATAGAGTGCGAGACGGAAATCAGGACGGCGACTTCGGATACTGTCCGTGATTTCAGCGGCACATGGGAGCCATACGTGGATGACAAAATTATACGGCAAAGGGATAAAGATTTTAACTACCGCTGTTTTGAATGGGATAGAATAATCAATATGTCGCTGAGCTCAGTTCTCATTGACAAATGCTACGCAGCATACACGGGCGCGCGCCTCGATGGTTTGCTGTCTTTCAGGCATCAACGCCTGCTGTACCTGGATTTTTTTGCCACGGCTCCGTGGAATTATTACGGCACCGCCGGCAGAATGCGGCGCATAGGATCAGGTCTCGTTTATTTCACTATCAAGACGAGCCTCTCTCTATCGCTGGACGGAGAATTTGTCCTCTATGCACTGGGCGGATCTGAGCAATATTGCGAAAAAATCGGCATGCTCCCTACCGGCGACTACAAGTTCGGCCTGAAAAAGTATCAGATGCCTAAAGACAAGGCGGCCGTTTTTGAAAAAAGTTTCCGGAAGTACGTCGTCAACGATTAGATGGCGGCCGCGCACCTGAAGATTTAGTTGGGAGTCAGTATGCCGGTCCAAGATTATTTCTGGAAATGTTCAACCATATGGTATAAGCTGTTCCTAAATAGAATGTTCTTCTTCATTATGAAGGCATAAGGATCTTTCAGGTATGAGAGATAAAGATAAGGCGAAAGAACAATCGTCGAAAAAGTCAAAAAAAATACACCAGCCGGAATCGAAATTGGGAGCGGGCAAGGCACAGCGGACGCATGCTGAAAGATTGAAGGCAGAAATTGCGCCCCACATTCTGATTGTTGAAGACAGAGCGAAGATTCTGAAGCCTCTGACGGATATTCTCGTCAATCACGGATATCAGGTTCGTCATGCCGCAAGCGGACAAGCGGCGCTGACATCAGTGTCAGGAGAGGCACCCGATCTGATCCTGCTCGATACGCAATTGCCGGACATGGAGGGCCACGAGGTCTGCCGTCGTTTGAAATCCAACAAGAAGAGTCGCATGATTCCCGTCATCTTCATCGGCCTCCTTGAAGAAGTATCCGTCAAGATCAAGGGCTTCGATGCCGGGGCCGTCGATTATATCACCAGGCCGTTCCGGCAGGCAGAGGTCCTGGCCAAAGTCAAAACTCATCTGAATCTACGCCTCCTGCAAGATCAACTCGATGCGCAAACCCTCGAACTCCAGCAAGAGATGAATATTCGCAAAGAGACGGAAGCGGTCTTGCGTGCGGCTGAGCGACTGGCGTCTGATATCATCGCTTTTATGCCTGATCCAACATTTGCCATAGACCGCGAGGGGATAGTCATTGCGTGGAACCGCTCCATGGAAGAGATGACCGGCGTCCGGGCGGAGACTATGCTTGGGAAAGGGGATCACGAATATTCACTGCCCTTTTACGGAACACGGAAACCGCAACTGATTGATCTCATATTCGAGGCAGATGAGGCGGTCGAGAAGCAATATCTCTTTGTCAGGAGACGGGGCGACGCCCTTCTCGCTGAAGCGATGGTAACGCTGAATGAGGAAAATATTAAAGTCTGGGAAAAGGCGAGCCCCCTCTATAATGAGAAAGGCGATATCATAGGCGCCATTGAGTCGATTCGCGACATTTCGGAACACACGCTGACCGAGGAATCCCTGCGCCAGGCCGAGGTTGAATATCGAGGTATTTTCGAAAACGCCCAAGAAGGCATTTTCCGGTCAACCCCCGAAGGGCGGTTCATTATCGCAAATCAGGCGCTGGCATCCATGCTCTACTACAGCTCTCCCCGAGAACTCCTTAACGCCGTCACCGACATCCAGCAGCAGCTCTATGTCAATCCGGACGAGCATGAAGTATTAAAGCAGATGATTAGAGACTACGGTCCCACGAAGGGATTTGAGACCCAGTATTACCGGAAGGACGGCGCCAAGATATGGGTTTCCGTCAACATGCAGGCGGTTCGTGATACAGACGGTCAGACGCTGTACTACGAAGGTATTCTCGAAGATATTACGGTGAGTAAGAAAGCTGAAGAGGAACGCAAATGGAATCTTCAGCGGCTGCGTCAGACGGTGCGGGCAACCATCCAGGCCATGGCCCTGGTCGTGGAAGCGAGGGACCCGTATACGGCCGGCCACCAGAGGCGTGTATCGAACCTTGCCCGCACCATTGCCACGGACATGGGCCTTTCACGCGACAGGATAGACGGAATCCGCATGATGGGCGCCATCCACGATATCGGCAAGATATCCATTCCCGCCGAGATACTGAGCAAGCCCACGAAACTGAACGACATGGAATTCGGTTTGATCAAGGCACACGCGCAGGCCGGTTACGACATATTGAAGGATATCGAGTTTCCCTGGCCGGTCGCGGAAATCATACTTCAACATCATGAAAAGCTAAACGGTTCCGGATATCCCCAGGGGCTGAAGGGTGATGAGATTCTTCTCGATGCAAGAATCGTAAGCGTTGCCGATAAGGTGGAAGCCATGGCATCGCATCGTCCATACAGGCCGTCCCTCGGTTTGGAAGAAGCTTTGGCAGATATCTACGAGAATAGAGGCACCCTCTACGACGCTGACGCAGTGGATGTCTGCATGAAACTTTTCCATGAGAAGCATTATCAGATGAACGGATAATGAGGGCTCGCTGCAATCTCGGGCCTGCAGCTTAGACCGCTGTCCAGTCTTTATTAATTCCCCAATCAATCATGATTTCAGTTGGTGAAGTTATCTTTAATCTTCTTCCATTTTGTATTTTTTCTCATTGATAAGCCGCAAGCAGGTATCAACAACTTCAGGATCATAGAGTATGCCCCTGTTTCCTCTGATGTCATACAGTGCTGCATCGATTCCCAGGGCCGGCCTGTAGGGCCGGTGGTAAGAAATGCCATTCACCACATCGGAGACAGCCAGTATCCGCGACTCCATAAGAAGTTGATCTCCAGTCGTCCCATTTGGATATCCGGAGCCGTTTATCCTCTCATGATGCTCAAGAACCATCCTTGCAATGGGCCACGGAAATGCAATGTCCTTCAGCATTTCATACCCGGACTGCACATGACTTTTCACCAGTTCGAATTCTGACTCCGTCAGTCTCGTCGGTTTATTGAGGATGTCTGCGGAAACTGAAATCTTGCCGATATCGTGAACCAAGCCCGCTGTCCGGATGCCGTCACTCTGATCCTTCTTAAGATTCATTTCTGTTCCAATCGCATGGGCAAGACCGGCCACCCTCCGATGGTGCTCCGCCTTGTAGGGATCTCTTGTTTCAACAATCTCAGCTATTGCCTGAGCGGCTTCCAGGAGCTGTCTATATACGGTTTCCGTTATAGGAAACACAGACAAGGCACGTTTCATTTCAGGCGCAGATTTGTTCGCTTCGATGAGCAGCAGGCGTATTTCTTCCAATTTATAAGAAATGTTTTGTTTCGTCTTGTCTTCGTCGTTCATTTGCTTCGCCTCAATCCGCATACATCAAAAAAAGCCGTCTTGATGTAACAAATCATTGGTCAAGCAAGTCAGATTAGTTTTAGAATTTCGTTTCCATCTCTTTGATCAAGTCAAATAGTCTCTGATTCACCGGCGTGGGAACATTGTACTGTCTACCCAGGGCGATAACCTTGCCGGCAAACATCTCGACCTCTGTTTTCCTGCCGGCCTCAACATCCTGAAGCATGGAAGTCTTACCCCCTGGGTTCAAGCCCAGGAGAATTTCATTAAACCTCTTGATATCCTCTTCTGTGAGATTTACCTGGGCCTTCTCAGAGAGCTTAATGACCTCCCGCATGGCCGATTCCATCAGGTCTCTGGCTTCTTCAGAGGTTTGAAATATGAGGAAAGGCGCGCGGAGAACGGCTGATGCCTGATTGATTCCGACGTTAATCATGAACTTCCACCACATGACGCGCATCATATCAAGAGGCGTTTCATAGTGGATCCCCGCCTTGTCGAAGAGGACATGAATACGCTTGACCCGGTCTGTAAGAGATGCATTTCTTGCCTCTCCGAACAATATTTTCCCCTGGTTGTTGTAATTCACGCGGTTCCCTTCTCTGAGCGCATCAATGCCAACGGAGACGGCAAAGAGAACCTTTTCCATACCGTAGGCGGCTCCAATCCGCTCCTCGCTCTCTATGCCGTTCATGACAGACATGATGGCGGTTTCCGCCCCCACCCTGTTCTTCATGTCCCGTATGGCGTCATCGAGATGATGGTATTTTACGGCGACGATGATGAGGTCGGCAGACGCCGACATATCTCCCGGTGGGATAACGGGAATGAAGTAGCGCTTGCCATTGACAATCAGACCTTCCTTGCGGAGCCGCTCAGAACGCTTCCCTCCGGCAACGAACGAGACTGCACGCACATCCATATCATACAGGAGGCCGCCGTATGCGGCTCCCAGCGCTCCCGCCCCGATAATGGATATCGTCTCAATCGATGGCTTCATGTTCTCTCCTATATAATGCGGCAGCCGTTATAATGATGTGATCCGTATCACGTCCAGCGCTTAGTCCGCCCGCATTACGCTCCATATTTACGGCTGGGTCCGGGAAAACGATTATCTTCCTAATCCTCAATAATGGCGACGGGACGGCACCAGCCCGCCGAGGCCCGTTTTATCTTCACGGGAAAGCAGCAGACGCTGAACCCGTTGGATCGGCCTATGGCACTGAAGTTGGTCATCTTCTCCATGTGGCAATATCCCATGTCGATGCCTGCGAAGTGGGCCTCCCAGATAACCTTGGGATTACCCGTCTCTTTGAATTCGCGGGCCAGATAGGGCAGAGGACGATCCCAGCTCCACGCATCGATCCCCACGACACGCACGCCTTTCTCAACCAGAAACACGGTGCTTTCGCGGTCCATGCCGGCTCCCCGGGTAAGATACTCGGGCTTGCCCCAGGCGGCATCTGCGCCTGTCCAGATGAGGACGATGTCGAGAGGCTTAATCTCGTATCGGATTCGCTCCAGCTCCTTCTTGACATCCGCCGCGGTGATCCTCTCGCCATCACCTTTACGCCGGAAGTCGAGGAGGACGCCGCTGCTGAAACACCATTCGAGTGGCACCTCGTCGATAGTCATGGATGGCTTTCCCCGATCCATGGTGGGGTGGTAGTGATAGGGGGCGTCCAGGTGAGTCCCGCTGTGCGTTGTAAGATTGATGAACTCCAGAGCCCAGCCCACACCACCGGGGAGCTGGTCCTTTCGGACGCCGGGGAAGAAGTCGAGCATCTGGTCGGCGCCCATGCCGTGATCTATGTAGTCGATCTTCGGAATCATTATCGGCGGATCAGAGGGCAAGCCGGATTCGATACTGATACTCAGGTCAACGAAGCGTTTCATGGGAACATCTCCTTTGACGACAGTCGCTCGTCCCAGTATTTTTTCTTCACTATGAAAATTTTCCGCTGTCGTTACTCACGCGGACTCTACGGCTTCTGCGCCGGCGCTGGAGCTTGCGGGACTCCCCGTTTTTCCATTGTATCCCGCTGTTTGTCCGAATACTTCATTACCTTTTCTATCCCCATCTCATCCGGGGACAGCCATTCACATTTCCCTGTATAATGGTCGCAGGCAAGCCCGGTAAGACTATTGGTAATATGAAAGAACTGGTATCTGTTCGCCATCCCGTAAATGAAAATACCGAGCACGAACAAAACAAGAACCGCTACCCTAAAAAACTTTTCAAAATTCATGTTAACTCCTTTCATGGATGTTAAAGTATTTATAACGCATCTTCAGCATGCTTCTCTTGCGTTCTTCTTTTTATGTGTGCAACGCCAGCTCTTTCCTGATCGCCATCCCAATCTTCTCAAGTATGTACGGCTTTCTCACATAGGCGCCCGCCCCGAGCTCAAGGGCCTTCTTTACACGCTCCGTCTCCGAAAAGCCGCTCACTATTATTGCCTTCTGCTTCGGGTTGATGGCGAGTACCCGCCGGTACGTCTCCAGGCCGTCTATACCTGGATCCATGATCATATCCAGGACCATGAGATCGGCCTTGCCGGCCTTGAGGTACTCAATCGCCTCCTCTCCGCTCGAAACGGCATCTACCTTGTAGCCCAGCCTCGTCAGCATGCTTGCTGCCACCTCCCGCTGCTCCTTCACATCATCCACCACGAGAATCGTTTCCCCATTGCCCATGTAATTCTCGGGAGATGTCTTCTGCTCATCCCCCGTCATCTCCTCCCTCGTAGCAGGCAGGTAGATCGTGAAGGTGCTCCCCTTGCCGTCCTCGCTTTGCACATCTATGTAACCGTTATGATCCTTCACTGTTCCCCAGACGACCGCCAAGCCCAATCCCGTCCCGCTTCTTCCCATTATTTTCTTCGTATAGAACGGCTCGAATATCTTCTTGATGTCAGAAGCGGAGATGCCCCTGCCGTTGTCGGACACCGTCAGAACCACATAGTCCCCTTCCTGTACATCATCATAACCCTGGATGGGTTTGTCAAGATAACGATTCTCCGTGCGGATTATCACTTCTCCCTCGTCGGCTATCGCCTCTGACGCATTGGACAGCAGATTCATGATGGTTTTCCCCAGATGAACCTGAGACCCTTTGGTGTTCAATAGACCTTTCTCAAGATCGGCCTTTAAGTTCACAGATGGATGATGCGCCTTCAGCTTCTCAAATTCCGGGGTCTCCAAATAGTCGGTAATCACGCGATTGAGATTGACAACCTCGGAAACAGCCACACCCCTTCTGGCCAACGTCAAGAGGTCCTGAATAATTGCAGCCGCCCTTTGGCTGGACAGAAGGATATTGGAGATGTGCCTTCTCCACGGATTACCTTCCGGGATCTCCATGAGAAGCAGCTCAGAATACCCCACGAGAACCCCCAGGACATTATTGAGATCATGAGCTACACCCCCCGCCAGGGTCCCCAAGGCCTCCATTTTTTCTGAACGATGTAAACGCTCCTCCATCTTCTTCCGTTCCGTGTTGTCACGTATACATTCTATGGCGGCAATAATATCGCCCCTCGAATCCCTCAAGACAGAGGCAGTGGCAGAGAGATGGACATTGCCGGGAGGCAAATTCGGCGTAAATGATTCACCAAAAAGTATGTCTCCCATCCTCTGGATTGATGTGTAATACTTTTCCATCTCCCGATTGGGATGGAGGGCAAGATCAATAATAATAGGCCTTCTGTCCCCGTAGAATGGCAGGGCGTATTCATAATTACCCTTGCCGAGCATCTTTTCGGCCCTGATTCCCGTCATGGCTTCTATGGCACGATTCCAAGCCATCACTCTGCCATCCTTATCAATGACAAGCGTGGCGTCAGGCAGGAACTCGATGATCTCCGAGAGCCTCATCTGGGATTCCCTTAACCGCTCTTCCATCCGTGCGCGTTCCGTTACGTCACGGAAGCTCCAGACTCTTCCAATGACTTCATCTCCCATCTTCTGCGGCTGTGAGTATCGTTCAAATATCCGGCCATCCTTAAATTCCAGCACATCAAAGCTCTGGGCTTCCGGCCGCGAATACAGGAATTTCACCTTTTCGATAAAGCCCTCGGGATCTTTCAGTTGATCCAGCACGGAGGTCAATATTTTATCGTCATCTGCCGAGGCGGCAAGAGATCCGGGAATGCGCCACATGGAGAGAAATTTATTATTTACGCTGGATACTTTACCGTCTTTATCAACGACAAGAATGCCGTCGGCTGTGGATTCTAATGTCGCCGTCAAGAGCGAAATAGACTGTCGCAGCTTCTCGTCTGCATGTTGGCGTTCAGTAATGTCGAGCATGAAATTCAGCAGCGCCGGTCTTCCTCTCCAGGAAATGGGGGTCGCATGAACTTCTATCCATTTGACAGTTCCATCCTCAGCAACAACCCTAAAGTAAAATATAGGAGGATCTTTGTCACCCTTCATCTTCTTCCTATAGATTTCCAACGTCATGTCGCGATCGCTGGGGTGTATAAACTCTATAAAAGGCCTTGAGGTTAATATCTCTTCAGAATAACCCATAATATCCACTGCCTCACGGTTGATAAATTTCAGCATGCCATCCCGGGCAATACAAATTGCCTCTCCGACGTTTTCCACCACCAGACGATACTTTTCCTCGCTCTCTATCAAGGCCTTCTCCGTCTGTTTGCGGTCTGTGATGTCCTGGAGGGTTTCCACAGCGCCAATGAGATTGCCTTGTGTGTCCCTGATAGCCGCTGCTGTAAAACGAAGCCATTTGCCCCCATTACCCAAGTCCGGGAAAAAATCCAACGACTCATAAGCTTCTTCAAGCAGAGCCGATTTTTTGCATTTCCCAGCGTACCATTCGAGGATAGTATCAAAGATTTGATCGACCAGCAGATCTGCCAGGCTGGGCCGTTCCTCACTGTAAAAAGCCTTCCATTGTCCATGGGTACCGATCACTTCAGCAGCCTTTATCCCGCTCAATTCTTCAAGGGCGCGGTTCCAATAAACGACACTGTGGTCTTTGTCGATAACAAAGGTAGCAATAGGGGAGCCCTGGACGATGCTGTGCAACCTGTCCTCGCTTTCCCTGAGCACCGATTCGGTTCGTTTCCGCTCTGTCAGATCGCGGCCGATTCCGTAACGGCCGATGGGCTTTTCGTTTGCGTCACGCAATGTGGCTACATTGAATTCCACGGGAATCCTGCTTCCGCTCTTATGGATAATGTCAACTTCATAGGGGGCAACTTCTTCACCCCTGATTCCCTTCTTGAATTTAGTCGCGGCTATCTTCTTGGCGTCAGTGGACAGTACATCTGTAAATGGCCGGCCGACGAGTTCTGAAGACGTGCGCCCTGTGACCATTTCAAACCTGGGGTTAACATAGGTGAACATGCCTTTACGATCTACTGTAAAGACAAAGTCCAACGTCGATTCAATCAGCGTCCGGTATTTTTCTTCACTTTCTCTTAGTGCTGTTACCGTCTTTTTGCTTTCAGCGCCTAAGCTTTCCAGTTCTGCAATTCTTTGATGCAATTTTCCCAATTCATCAAGGAGCTGCTGCTTTGTCCTTTTATCTTCTGTCATGGTAATGCCCCGTTGCGCTAAACGCTTTCTTCTTCAGATGTTCATTCCATGATGGACGTTTGCCTGCCTTTCTGTAATCAGGTAATCAGAGAGGACATCGACGGGCGTAAATTTGGGTTTCAGGAAGATTCTTTGGTCTTTCGATCTGTCAATTACCGATCCTGTATATCCTGACGCCGCAGGGTTCAATATCAATCTCGATGTCACTAACCTGCGATTCATGCCGGTCTCCGCTGATTCTGTCCTCCATCCAAATCTGCTTTGTATTCTTTAGAAATGGCGACAGGTCAACCTGTAAATGATAGACATTATGGACATCTAGATTTGCAAAAATCAAATAGCCTTTGTCCGTTTCTACATCCAGGCGGCGCAAGGCGCCCAGTACCGCGCCGTGGCCGTTGTCGATAAATTCCAGATTCCCGTCCTGATGAAACACGGGTGACTCCGTGAGCACACGGTTAATATTTCTTATGCCCTCGGCAATATATGCATTGTCCTTGAATGTATACTTTTCTTTCCTGCCGATAAAATCTATTTTTTCAGGGTGTCCATATTCAACTCCCTGGACTATGCCGGTCTGCCCCGTACCCATGAGGGTCGTAATCGCGTAGCGCGGCACGGCGGCCTCGGCCTTGCCAAAAAGCTGTGCGGGAGTGCCTGTATCATGCGTGGTGATAGGTATATGAAACCGCACCTTCCGCCCAATGTAATGGATGTAATCGAGATAATTCCGCAGATTGTACGCATAAGGGTATTCCCACTGGTTGGCAAGAAAAAGATTGATCTGCCCCTCAGCCGCTTTTTTCATGATAGTATTGGAGTCTGTAAAGTACTCGGCCATAATAACAAGGTTTGGGTAGGCTCCGCGCAAGTCTGTAAGGAGACTCGCAACAAACCCTTCGTGGCTTGAATGCAGGTTGTCGAGGCGGATCATGCCGCCCGTAAGCTCCGCGAAATGGGACCAGAAGAGGACATATTTCTTCATATAGTTCCAGATGTCGCTGCGGATGTCAGGATGGGGATGGTCATAATATATTTTTACAAGGTCCCCCCATTTCAGCCAGGAGTTCATATGCCAGCAGCCGGCGCGGTTCAGTCCGTCTTTTTCGCTCTTGTCAGGAACTATCCACTCCGGACACATCTGCACCATTTTGCTTTTGACCCCTATGTGATTAAAGACGAGGTCAAAACAAAGCCGGATTCCCAGTTCTTTCGCTTTTTCAACAAATTTTTCGAAGTCGGCAAACCCGTATCCGTTCTCTTTTCCGCTATAGGCCTTGTCGATGGAAAATAGGTCGTGAGCCGAGTACGGGCTTTCAGAAATGTCAAGGCTGGTAATAGGCAGGAGATGAACGGCATTAAAACCAAGCCCTCCGATGTGGGGCAGAAGCAGAGTCCAGTCGCTGATGGTGCCTGATATGGGAATAATCATGGTATACATTCTTATATCCTTCAAAGCCTCCGGATCCACGATCACGTGGCTGAAAGGAACCCGGTCCCAGTACCATGTCTTGCCGTCGTCGAGTGAATATTTCAATTTAAATTTGTAGCTGCCGCAGAAACTTACCTTGTAAGACAGGCTGTAGATATTGTCCTTTTCCTGCCTGAATTCAAGCTCCCGCCATTCATTCTCCGCGCAGTCGATATTCGTATACAGGAAAACTTTGGCGCGGGTATTTTCCTGCTGGAATTCGACCGCCAAATGGAAGTCGTCATTCTGATAGACTCTAAAGAACTCATCGGGAACTACGGGGAAGGAGCGGCGCAAGAGACCTTCTTTGCCTATTCTCATGTTCCGGGACTTGAGCTCGGGAATCTCAAAGGGAAGGAAAGAAGATTTTGCATCCATGATTCAGATCCTGGCCGGGAAATCCGTAATTATCAAGAATTGGACTTCTAACACATAAAAGACTGCATATCAACAGGGTTGAAGATATTGTTGCCTCTTGACTTACAACCGTCTTTCTTTTATATCTCATCAGCAAAATGATGATTCTAAGGAATGTCCAAATGCCCATTTATGAATTCGAGTGCTGTAAATGCAAGACCGTGTATGAGCAATTGATGAAGGTCGACGAGAGATACGATGTCCTGGAGTGTCCTTCATGCGGGGCAAAAAAGCCCAAGAAGCTGGCTACCGCCTTCAGAACCCACGCGTGGTCGACTTTTCTCGACAACATGGAAAAGAAGATCAGTCCCCATAAATTCAAGTAACAGGTGTCTCTCCGACGCCTACATGACGCCCTTGTACCAGCCGCCGTCGATCTGAATGGCGGCGCCTGTAATATAGCCGGCGATCTCTGAGGCTAAGAATGCTACCAGGCCGGCTAATTCTTCCGGCTTGCCCAGACGTCCCATCGGTATTTCAGACTCCCATCTCTTGACAATCGCTTCCGGTGTAGTGCCCTCTCTTGCAGCTATTGCCTCGGAGACGTTGCGGACCCGCTCCGTCATGGTATAGCCGGGACACACGTTATTCACGGTGATGTTGAACTGCGCCAGCTCGTTCGAAAGACTTTTGGCAAAACCGATAACGCCGGCACGAATTGTATTGGACAGGATAAGGCCGTCAATTGGCTGCTTGACGGAAATGGAGGTCATGTTAACGATGCGCCCCCAGCGCTTGGCTTTCATCACCGGCACGGCCTCACGGGTCATGATAATCGTAGAGAGGAGGTTGAGGTGGAAACCATATTCCCAGAGCTTGTCATCGATATCAAAAAACTCTTTGGATGGCGGCCCTCCGGCGTTGTTGACCAAGACATCCAACGTCCCGTAGTGCTTGATAGCGCTGCGGACAAACCTCTTTGCCTGTTCGGCGTCGCTCACGTCGGCAGCGATGGCAATGACTTGGCCCCCCGTTTCTTTTATAATCTCCTCCTTTGCCTGCGGGAGAGAGGGGTCGTCGAGGGCGCATATGGCGACGCGTGCGCCTTCTTTCGATAGTCTCTTTGCTACAGACAGGCCCAGTCCCGTGCTTCCTCCGGCCACCAGGGCCACTTTATTCTTTAATCCTAAATCCATGTCTTCCTCCTTGATTGCTGTCGTAAGCTATTTTATTTTTCCTGAAATGCTTGAGATGCCTTCTTCAGAAGGAATTCCTGGAAGGCCTTGTCATGTTCGACTGAAAACGCCTCCTCGAAACCGCGATTCGCGTGATCCAGCATGTATGTCTTGATGAAGCGAAGGGCCGACAGGGGGGCCTCCAGGATCGCTGCGGCCATCTCTCTTGCCCGCTCCAGCAATCTGTTGCCGTCGATGACCTCGCTGACCAAACCTGCGCGATGCGCCTCTGCGGCATCGATCCTTCTGCCTGTCAGACAGAGGTCACGGGCCAGTCCTTCACCTATGATCCAGCGAAGGGGGGTTAAGAGCGGGGGAATTCCGAACTTGATCTCCGGATGACCGAAGAGGGCGGTCTTTGAGCACAACCTGATGTCGCAAAGTTTTGCGAGGTCAAATCCGCCCGCAAGAGCCGGGCCGTTCACCGCGGCTATCGTGGGCTTGGGAAAATACCAGATATCCCGGTGATACCTTGCCGATGTTTCGTAAATTTCATTATACAGGGCCGGTTGTTTGAATTCGCCGAGATCAAAGCCGGCGCTGAACGCCTCGCCGTTGCCGGTCAGGATTACAACGCCCACTGTTTCGGATTCCCGCCAGTCTTTCAGACATGTGGTTATCTCACGGCGCATCTCAATAGAGATTGCATTTCGTCTCTCGGGGCGGTTCAGGCTGATCGTACCGATCCTGCCCTGCACATCGGCGTTTATGTTTTTGTACTCCATGGCGCTCCTCCTTCAGAAATCACTCGTTGAAATGCGAAGGCAATTTCCGGGAACGGGAATTTATTCTCGTTGCATGCTTTCACGTACGAGAGTGCCGATCATCCCTGAGATCCCTGACCCTCCTCACTATCAGGCGACAGCAGCCGAAAATATTCTCCGCCGAATAAAGGGTTAGCTCATCGCGATAATATTCTCTGAATATATCCTGGACGACGGTTTCGTCATCCCGCCTGTCGCGGAGGATGCGAGCCATGATACCCTGGGCGGCTTCGCGCGCCTCCTGAAGCGTCTTCTTTACATCCGGCCCTTCTACGATGCAGTTATGGGCCAGTCCGAGGATTTCCGGCTTGAGGGTTTCAATGGCGGCTATTGTCGTCATGTAGTCGGCATATCCGGTAAAGAAAATGGGAAAGAACCCCAGACCCGATAACCGGTATCCCAGGCTGTCAGAGGCCAGCACGGCGCTTATGACCGGAATGTGTATGATGATATTGCCCGGTGAATGCCCTCGCGCATCCAAGAAATTAACCTTCACCTCTCCGAGATCGAGTTCATCCGCCTCGGTCACGACTTTGGAGCCGGCAAGCGAGGGAGAATGCCGGATCGCGGGCCGGCTGGAAACGAGACCGCGGTCCAGCATATAAGAAGACAGATGGCTGTCTTCCTCGATCAGCGATTGGGCCGTCTTCGGATGGTCAAGAAATGCCGCCGCACCCCGTCCTGCCATGACAATGGCATGAGGGAAGGCCTGTCTTAACGCATCAAGACCACCGATATGATCACTGTGGGGATGGGTGACGATCAGATAGTCAGGCCTTACGCCTAATGATGACAATTGCATAATCACCTGATCAGCCGTAGCTGAAATACCCATTTCAACCAAGGCTGATGCATTCTTCCCTCTTATCAGATAGATGTGAAAATAGGGATGGCCCAGAATAAATAGACGTTTATCCACGGATTGGGGATACATATCTCATCAACGTACCTTTGTCATTTTGGCGGTCTCTGTTGTTATCGTGCCTTGTAACACATTTTAGAGAAGAGTTCCGCCATTTTTTAGCCATGGCAATTCAGGGCCGGTGAAGCTCATTGGCTGCAACGTCCGGCAGTCATTAGGCTAAGGGGCAAGACGGAGGTCATGCTGATATATATGCTGGCAGTACAGATATGGTTAGGTCAGCATGCACATCGTTGTAAAAAGAGAGCCGCCTCACCGGAAGGCGAGGCGGCTCGAAGACTGTCTCTCGATAGTCCTTACATTCTGTATTATTGGGGAGGAACGCAGAAAGCTACAATAGCTCCTGCCACATTTCCGCGTAGACGCCGCTGCAGATGATCACGTCATCAACCTTCTCAAAATACACGTGCTTCACCAGATCTTCTTTGGTAAGCGGGTTGTACCATTTGTAATCGACAAGGCCGCTGCCCTTGGTGTTGGCGACTTCCACGATCTCTCTGATAAAACTCCTGCCATCGGAATCCTTAACGTCGCAAAAGTCCATGCCGATATATTTTTCGTTGACCCCGTGGGCCAGCATTGTCCCTTTGAGATTCAGCACGAAAACATACTGCTCCCCCTCTACAAAGGGTCCCTTCTGATTTGTGAACTCTGCCATAGCAACCGCTTTGCCCGCTTTCTTATAAAATGCTATTGCCTTCTTCACGAACTGTTTTGCCTCTTCCCCTGCTGCTCCGTACATAAGCCCCTCCTCCTTCAGTTTGTTATTGTAGTTATTGTCCGGTCAACTTTGATGTCCGCCGGGTTATGGATTTAAGCCTAATTAACTGGTACGCAGGATACTAATATAGTACGATATTTGACAATTGCAATTGCGAAAAACCTGGGAAGGGCATGAGGAAAAATCTTATTTTGCCGTAAGTCAAAGGAGTAGATTTAATTCTTTAATGATCCTGTCACTCGTGGTCATGATCGTCCATGAACGCATGATTTCAAGAGCCTGCTCATGCAGATCCGGACTCCATGATCCCACCGCGTCCTCCGGCACAATCACCCGGTAACCTGCATCGGCCGCGCCGATACAGGTGGAAATGACGCAGTGGTTCGTGTACATCCCCGTCGCAACGATTGTATCAATCCCCCGTTGTCTTAAGACATGATCGATCATGGAGGAATTAAATGCCCCTTGGGCCGTCTTGCTGATAACAGGCTCATTAGGCAAAGGAGAGATAGCCGGCATGATCATATACCCGGGATCTCTGACAGAGACGATTGCCGGAACACCCAGTTTCTCTCTGCATTTCCTGTTCCATAAGCGGACATAGGGAACGAGGTCGGAGCCGTCTTCCGTGAGAGAACCGAAGGCCGTAAACGCAACACAGGCCCCGGCTTTGCGGAATGCTGAAAGCAATCTCCCGATAAGCGGAAGGATCTCCTTCCCCCGCCGGACGGCGCCCGCTTCCGCCTCCGGCCCGTTGATGACGCCGAAGTAGCGAGGCAGATTTCCCCCCTCGCCTGCCTGATATATCTGCATGTCGATTATCAGAAGGGCCGTTTCTCTCTTACTCTTTATCAGTGCATTTCTGAGAGCGTTTTTCGCCATCTGTATATCCGTGTTTCCTTGAATTCGGTAGCGAGCGAATGACGAACAATACTGTTCCTTAAGAATCGAAGATTCTCCTCAGCTTGCTGCGGATGGCTTCACATGCGCGACGGCCCTTATTTAATGGGCCATTCTCCCCGTTCTTTAAGAACATCCCGATAAACTTCAAGGGCCTCATTGCAGGCGGGCATACCCGCATATGTCGCAACCTGGAAAAAAATCTCCGCCAGTTTCTTTGGACCACAACCTACATTCAGGGCCGCGTTCACGTGAAGCTTAAGTTCTCCTGTTGCTCTCAGAGCAGCGAGCATGGCGCAAGCAGCCATCTGCCTTTCAGGGAGTGTCAAAACGGTCCGGGAATAAAGGTTGCCCGTTATGAACCGGGAGAAATCATTGGCAAGGTCCCTGTCAAACTCCCGCCACATCAGATAAGGCGGATCCATCTTGATGCCTTTGCCGAAAAGGGTATTCGCTGTTTCTTGGGTTCTTTTCTTGATTTCGTCGCTCATGATCTCATTCCTTAAATTTTTCATTCGTGGTCATCGTTAAGCTTGCCGCTGTAAGGGTTTACCTTAATGTCATCAAAACATGTATGGCAGAATACTTTTGTATCAACATGGCCGCAACCGTAACCCCAAAGGTCAAATTTACGGCAGTCTATGCAAAGAGGAACCTGACAGCCGTCACAGAAAATGACAGCAGGGATTTTCCCGCAACGCATGCAGGCAAGGCCTGTTTCTGTTACTATGATCATGGGACATCAGGCTAACACATGCAATAGAAATGGACAAGATGAAACGGGAGGACATTTCATCAGCTTGTCCGGAAATTTATTTCTTTTCAGCTCTTGCTTCTTGTTCGAAATTATGAGTTCCCACATTATCGTGGTGTTGAAAAAATGCGGGGTAGCATTTCCGGAAGTAGGCGACAATCCTTTCATAGGGAACGTCGGCAAAAGGACCGTGATCCCTGATGTATTCCATATGACGCTTTCCCTCCCTGTCATATGGATGAAAGAGGCTGTCATTTCTGCCGTCGAAGTTGAGAGGACTTACGCCGAACTTATCACACAGGGATAGGTTGAAGGTTGGTGTAGCCTTGACCCATCGGTCGCCGAGGAAGAGTTCCGTATAACCGTGGAAGATGAAGGTATCCGTCTTCATCAGCTGCCGGAGCCTTTCCGTGGAAAGGTGGTTGCGCACATCGGCAAAGCCGAGACGGCTGGGAATACCGGAGGCACGGGCCGCAGCAACAAGGACAATTGCCTTGGCCACGCAATAACCGTAGCCCTTTCCTATAATGACGCTCGCTTTGAAAGCCTCTTTTTTTTCCAGATCGATCCGGTAGGGGTCATACCTGATATTATCCCGAACCGCATAAAATAGAGCTACACCTTTATCGAGCGAGGTCTCTCGGCCACAGGCAGCATCTCTTGCGAAGGCTATAACCTCCGATGCCTCACTGTCAATATAGTACGTGGGCTGAAGGTATTGACTTAGATCATTTCCCATATTAATCAGATAGGAGTCTCCCCTCGTCCGTTTGAAATATATGAGGAGGGGAATGGCTTATCAATTGCAAGTATGAGGACGAAGCGGGCACCGACAAAAAATATCAGACGAGGGATGAAAGATATTTTCCGTATCCCTCGCCGACTTGATTCTGCATTTTCGGACACGGAACAAGCGTATCAAAAGCACCGCGGTGCTGAAAAGATGTCAAGCAACCAAGCTGATATGACTTGTCCACGAAATATATTACTAATCTTCAGACCGAAGCAGGACAGGAGCGTGGCTGACCTCTTCCAGGTCATCCCTCCAACTCTTGTTCTCCAGAATTCTCTTCTTTTTGACAAATGTCAATAACTCATCAAACTGGGCCTCGGTCATTTTCAGCGAATGGAGAAGATTTGACAATACGGACTCACAATGTTCGCCCGCGCGAAGGATTACGCGCTGCACAATGCCTTTATCTATTTTCAATGAGCGTGCGGTCGACTGAACTCCATCACCTTCTGCTGCACGGTGAAGAATCTGTCTGATAATATCTTCGGACAAATGCATCCTGTAAAAAGCTGTTGCCGTCGATGAAGCGAAACGTTTTCCGCAGGTTCTGCAATATAACAGTTTTCTATTCTTATTTTTGCCGTAGTTGCCGCGTATGCCAACATTACCGTTGCCCCTCAGACCGTAATTTTGACAGCCTCTGTTGGGGCAATATATATATTCAATTTCCAACACGTTGAAATACCTCCAATCAGTAGTTCTTGGTTTGTCAATTAAAAACCGTGTCAGTTCTATTCGAACTCAATTATCAAGGCAATATTAAAAGATTAATTAATAATATTAAGAATTAATTAATTCAAAGTTTGTTACACAATTGCCCTCTGGAAATAGCGTTTTTATTGTGAGCTTTAGCTTGCATCCGCTATGCTATCGGTGTATATTGATTAGGCTTTTGAAGAAAATTATTAAATCGATAATTTGTCTCGCAGCATCCTTCCCCGATGAATTTTCGATCTGAATCTACATGATAGCATGATACAAACAGGAAGAAGCAAAATCAAAGGGGTGTATAGCCATATGGAAGATAACATTCGCTGGATGAAGACGCATTGCGCCAGGATGGACCATGGGGGATGTAGCCTTCTGGTCGGTGTGAAAGATAATCAGATTGTCAGGGTGAAGGGGGACCCTGAGGGCTACCTGAGTAAGGGTTATATATGCCCGAAGGGCGTGGCATCGCCGGATAGATTGACACACCCGGACCGTCTCAGGCATCCCCTCAAGCGGGCGGGAAAGCGCGGCGAAGGCAAATGGGAGCGCATAACCTGGGAAGAGGCCTTGCAAGAGGTCGCTGGAAATCTCCTTGAGATCAAGGAAAAGTACGGCCCAAAGGCAGTGGCCTTCGGAGTCGGCATGCCCAAGGGCCTGGAGCATTTTGTCCTCATTCGTCTGGCTAATCTTTTCGGATCTCCAAATGTGGTCGCTTCTCAGGATGTCTGCCATGCACCCCGCGAGATCACGGGTATCCACACATGCGGCTTTTACCCTGTCGCAGATTTTCACCATCCAAGCAAGCTCGCCGTCCTGTGGGGAAGCAACATTACCTCTACGAATGAAGAGGGTGAGATCAACAGCCTTTTCCTCGAACAGGTGAAGAACGGGATGGAGTTGATCGTAATCGATCCCCGCCGGATCGACACAGTTAAGAAAGCGCGGATCTGGCTCCAGATCAGGCCCGGTACAGACAATGCCCTCGCCCTGGGATTCCTGAATGTCATTATCTCCGAGGGTCTGTACGACAAAGAATTTGTGGAGAAATGGACTGCGGGTTTTTCCGATCTGGCGGAACATGTAAAAGATTTTACACCGGAGAGGGTCTCTGAGATTACCTGGGTTGCGTCCGAACTCATAAGAGACGCCGCCCGCTGTTATGCCCAGGCAAAGCCGGCAGTTATTCAATGGGGCAATCCCATAGAACACAATATTTTCACCTTCGATACCGCGAGAGCCATTATCTGCCTCATGGCCATAACGGGAAATCTCGATGTGCCTGGTGGCAACATGGAGGCAAAAGACCCTCAGATCGTGGGGCTGGGTCCCTTTGTCCGTGCCGATCTCATTCCTGACAAGCACAAGAACATGATCAGCGCCCACCACCGTGTAATCCCGCGCCTGATGACAATTGCGCCCGCGTATTTCCGGAAGGCCGTTTTGGAGGGCATTCCTTACCCGGTGAAGGGATTTTACGCCATGTGCTGCAATCCCCTATTGACTTACGCAGACAGCCGTCAAACTTATGAAGCCCTCATGAAACTGGACTTCCTCGCCGTAGCGGACATCTTCATGACTCCGACCGCGGCCCTGGCGGATATCGTTCTTCCCGCAGCTACACACTTCGAATTTGATGATATCGGCCATCTTGGAATCGGTCACGGTTACATCCTGGCAAGGCCCAAGGTCGTGGAACCGCCGGAGGAGTGCTGGCCGGACATGAAAATTATGAATGAGCTGGGCAAACGCATAAGTCCGCCGGAGCTCTGGCACGACGACTACCATACGTTCGTCGAAGACGTCGTTAAACCGGCCGGCCTGACGTATGCCGAGTTTGTGGAGAAGGGATATCTGAAAGGACCGGACCGTTTCAAATCCTACGAGAAGAAAGGATTCAAAACCCCAACTGGAAAGGCCGAACTCGCCCTCAGCACGGCGGAGAAGTTTAAGCTGACTCCCCTGCCGCAATACACGGATCTGCCGGAAGACGACGACCCCGCCTATCCCCTGCTCCTCACCAGCGCCAAGAGCCGCTTCTTCCTCCATTCGTCCTATAGGTGGCTGGAAAGGCTGAGGAAACTGAGGCCACATCCGCTGCTGGAAATGAATCCCGTTACCGCACAGAAATACGGCATCAACGAAGGTGATGAAGTTGTTATCGAAACGAAATACGGCCGGATCACCCAAGTGGCCCGCCTGACAGACAGCATCGATCCCCGCGTGCTCTGCGCTGCTCATGGATGGTGGTTCCCGGAAGGAAGGCCGGAAACCCAGTACGACTGGGAAAAATCCAATTTCAATATGCTTACCTCTACGGGCAAACTGGGCAGGGAGTACGGCACGCCTAACCTGAAGGGCCTGCCCTGCCGGATAAGCAGGAAGACCTGAGCCTCTGTTTTGCTGTGAGATGGAAAGAGAAATAGGAGTTATTTAAATCAACCTGTGCAGAAAGGAGCAACGCAATGATCAAGCATGTAGTCTTCATGAAATTTAAGGCAGGTGTTACCGACAAGGACATCGACGATCTGGAAAAAGCAATGGCGCGCCTTCCCGGCAGAATTCCGGAAATCAAAGATTATCAATTCGGCCGCGATATCGCTCGTTCCGAAAGATCATACGATTTCGCTCTGATTTCGGCTTTTGAAGACATGGACGCACTGAAACGTTATCAACCTCATCCCGACCATCTTCCCGTTCTCACGAAGGTGAAGGAGATATGTGAAAACATTCTAGCAGTGGATTTCAAGGTGTAGAGGCATCCGGCTATTTCCTTCTGGAAGCGAACATCTGACGCTTTCCGGGTGTTTCATGTTTTTCAACTGCGTGTGGGACAATCCTATCCACACATATATCAAGGTGATTGCTATGAAGGCCGCCTTTATACAGTTCAACCCTCAATTCGGGGAAATAGAAGCCAATATCAAGAAAGCGGTAAAGCACATCGAGAGAACTGAGGCTGAAATTATCGTTCTTCCGGAACTGTTCAATACAGGTTATCTCATCGTATCAAAGGACGAGGCGTTTGACCTCGCGGAGCCGCTACCTCACGGCAAGACAACAGAGGCGTTATGTGCGGCGGCGCAGGAAAGGAAAGTTCACATCATCGCCGGTCTGATCGAAAGGCAGCATGAGAATCTTTTCAATGCAGCAGTGATTATATCGCCCGCTGGTTATCTGGGAAAGTACAGCTTGCTATATTGTAG
>PLMX01000040.1 GCA_003142635.1 Syntrophaceae bacterium
TGAGTTATTGAACAGGCTCAATTTACACAATTAAATTGACAGTGCCGAGGAAACTTAAGTAAATAAGCTGTTGGTTAACAAAAGCAATTTATGACAACTTTTAGTATAGCTCTAATATGTTGAGCGGGGTACACCCAATCCTATTTCGGTGGAAATTTCGAAAGAATATCCTGCACGGCTATCTTCAAATCGCTGAAAGTCGCATCGGTATCAATGGCGCCCATAGCCGTCCCCTGCCAGATCAACTCCTTGCTCTCCACCCTGTATATATTCAAGGTCAGCCTCTGGAGCTGAGAACAATACAGATAACAATAGCTTCCGATATCGTAATCGTACTTGATCGAGATCATGAAATCAGGTTTTTCTGATGACTTGTTAAACCCTTTCTTATCAAGTATCTGGTCCGCAATGAACTGGACATTTGACTCAACCAGTGAGAACTGCTGCGCTGGAGCCAACGAGGGGTCCCACTTATAGCTTTTGAGTCCTACGAAGTTCATCCCCATGTCATAGGAATAATTGATCTTTGTCGCACAGCAACCCGCAACCAGAGCGGTTAGAACGACCGCGACTATCATCAGTACAAACCGTGTTTCTGCTTTGCAAACGCGCATAACTGCTCCTCCATCGTGAAAGTGGTCACACCGCAGTAAGCAATACTATTAAACATAGTAGCCATCCGGCGATTTGATAAGACATTGCTTTCTGATAGGTGAAATATACGAAAGTTCAGTTTATATGTCAATTTTTTTCCCAGAAGATGTTGTATCGGTGTGCGATGGTGGAGAACAGTAACAATGCTAAAAGGGACGGGGAACTGTCGATTGTCGCATACGATGTAGATATTTGTGATTTGCCTGGACTCAAAAGGCATATTTGAGTCTTTTTCGGACAGACCCGTCTCGTACGCATATTGTTCATGATGCGTTATGCCCGGATGTACGCATCCCACGGATAGTCGGGGTCTCGATGAAGTGATCATTACCAAGATAAGGCTTCAATAATTTTCATTACCGCTAGATTGTGAATAACAAGGAAGGCATGCGTTTTTTTCTTGAATGGGAAAATAGACGGTTCAGCCTTGCATGTTTGAACCTGTAATAAATGATCTGGTCCGGTGATCGAACCTGGCGATTTTGTATTCTAAGTCTCGAATGTCTAAAAAAAGCAATCCTAATACTTACAGGAGGCCGTCACTTATTTTTGAGCCCGTAATGGACAACCATTTTCCTGAATAGCCCCAACAAAATAATTCATACAATAATCCTTAATCCAGAGCGAATGATTAATGCGCACCCTGCGGGCCATTTTCATTGCTCATTTTCGACAAAAAGTTCAGAAAAATGAAGTTATCCTGGAATAAATCTGCTTTCCCGGGGAAGGTGGACTGAATTACTTCGCGACTGAGAATATTGAAAGACATTGCGATAAATTTCGCCAAAGTCAAACTACTGAGAATTCAATAACGAGAAAACCCCGCCAAAAGCGGGGCCTTCTCTCTTGATTATCCTTTAATGTCAACTACTTATAGTCAGCTGGCGGAGAGAGGGGGATTCGAACCCCCGGTACACCTTTTAAGGGCATACATTCGCTTAGCAGGCGAACCCATTCGGCCTCTCTGGCATCTCTCCATGTGCAGCCGATCTATTATCTCTTACGTGTCCCGTGAACCCAAATTTCTGAATAGGGCAGGGATTTTATTTCTATTCTGGCGGAGGGAACAGGATTCGAACCTGTGAACCTTTCGGTTAACGGTTTTCAAGACCGCCGCCATCGACCACTCGGCCACCCCTCCGTGACGACACTGATTTCAGAACCGGAATTTATATTAGACCCGAGCGGGAATCCTGTCAATTCCTTTCATGTAAGGCCTGAGCGCCTCAGGAATAATGACGCTCCCGTCGGCCTGCTGGAAATTTTCCAGAACAGCCACGACGGTCCTTCCGACGGCGAGCCCGGAACCATTGAGGGTATGAACAAACTCTACCTTGCCGCTGTCTTCCCGCCTCAATCGAATGGACGCTCTGCGCGACTGGAAATCCTCGAAGTTACTGCAGGACGATATCTCCCTGTAGGAATCCTGCCCGGGAAGCCAGACCTCAACATCATAGGTCTTGGCGGAAGAAAACCCCAAATCCGCTGTACAGAGGCTTACCGTCCGGAAATGGATGTTGAGCCTTTTCAAAACCTCTTCAGCATTGAGGGTCAGCTTTTCCAGCTCATCATAGGATGTTTCCGGTGTGGTAAACTTGACCATTTCCACTTTGTTGAACTGGTGCTGCCTGATCAGTCCCCGCGTATCCTTCCCGTATGAACCGGCCTCAGAGCGAAAACACGGCGAATATGCCACATATAAAGTCGGAAGATCCCGCTCATCCAGAATCTCGTCACGGTGGATGTTGGTTACCGGCACTTCGGCTGTAGGAATTAGGTAATAGTCAAATTTCTCAATCTTGAAAAGATCCTCGGCAAATTTCGGGAGCTGTCCGGTCCCCGTCATGCTTTCACTGTTCACCATGAAGGGCGTCAATACCTCTGTGTAGCCGTGTTCCGACGTATGCAGGTCAAGCATAAAATTTATGATGGCACGCTCCAGCATGGCCCCCCATGCCCGGTACAGGGTAAACCGCGCCCCTGTAATCTTTGCACCCCTCGCAAAATCGAGGATGTTCAGATCCTCACCAATTTCCCAGTGCGGTTTCGGCGTGAACGCGAGCTGCGGCTTTTCCCCCCACACGCGGATTACCGGATTATCCTCCGAACCCGTTCCGTACACGACGGACTCATGAGGCACATTGGGAATAATCATCAGAATATTGCCCAGGTCTTCCTCTATTTTCTTTAGAGACTCGTCCAGTATTTTAATACGATTGGAGACATCGCTCATCTTGGCAATAAGCGAGGACGCGTCTTCTTTTTTCTTCTTTTTCTCTCCTATCTCCTTGGAGGCGGTATTCCGCTCGTTCCGCAGGGTTTCCACTTCCTGAAGGACTCTGCGTCTCTCTTCATCCAGCGCGGCGAAGGTTTCGAGATTGATTTCCTGACCTCTCTCGAGCATTTTCTTTCTGACGAAATCAATATTCTGTCTCAGAAATTTTATATCCAGCATAATCTGACCTTCCTTTAAGATTACCCCGTCAAAAGGAAATTCCCCCTATCATTTCAAGCCCCGGCAGTCAATACCTTTTATCCCGCCATCAGTTTCATCTTTCTGTTTTTATTTGTATTTAGCCCGTTATCCTTCTCTTGACAACATCAATAATCATCGTCATTTCCGAGCACTTAGTTAAGCAGGCAGTGATGAAAAATGCGGCCATCCCGGCAAAGACACAGATCATGAGATACAATAATCTCTCGTTAAACGGCCATTCATCACTCCAGGGCAAGAGCGTTCCGATGAGGATGATAACCACGCACATTGCGAACGATGACACAAATATATTGAAGACGGACTTATAAAACGCCTGATCCAAGAAAACCCCGATCCTTCTCTTAAGAACAACTGTCAGCATGATGACATTTACAGTCGTGGCGATGGACGTTGCCAGTGCAAGCCCGCTATGCTTTAGAGGATGCATGAGAATAATACTGCATATAACATTAACAATGAATGCGACAATTCCCGCTTTCATCGGTGTTTTTGAATCCTGAAGCGAATAAAAAGCCGACACAATAACCCTGATCACCGAAAAGGCCCACAAGCCAAGGGCGTAGCACAAGAGGGCTTGCGCTGTTAGAAGGGCTGACTGGATATCAAACGCGCCTCTCTGGAAAAGGACCGAGATTATCGGCACCCGGAGTACTATGAGTGCGACCGTTGCCGGTATCGTGACAAAGAGTATCAGTCTCAGAGAAAAATTTATTGTTCCCTTTAATTCATGAAAGTCGCCTTTTGCCACCTGCTCCGAAAAACTGGGGAGTGTCGCCGTCCCTATCGCAATAGCAAATACGCCGAGGGGAAGCTCCACGATCCGGTCTGCATAGTAGAGGTAGGAGACGCTCCCGGAGGGAAGCAGAGAGGCCAGTATTGTGGAGATGAAGATATTGATCTGATAGACCGACGCACCAAAAACTGCGGGAAGCATGAGTATCCCGATTTTTTTAAGGCCCGGATGCCTAAAGTTGAAATCCGGCTTGAGCTTTAATCCGAATTTAGCAAGAAAAGGCCACTGCATGGCGAGCTGCAAAACGCCCCCTATCATGACTCCCACGGCAAGAGCCGTGATCGGTTCCGGGAAAAAGTCCACGAGCAAGAGCACCGCCAGGATCATGCAGATATTGAGGATGATGGGTGAAAGGGCGGGGGCGGCGAAGTGGCGCAGGGAATTGAGGATGCCCATGCACAGCGCCACCAGAGCGATGAAGAAGATGTAGGGGAACATCAGACGATTGAGAAAAACCGTTAGGTCATANNATCAGACGATTGAGAAAAACCGTCAGGTGATAGTGGGCAGAGTGATCAATATACCATCCGGGCGCCATGATCGTTACGATAAGCGGCGAAAAAATAATGCCTGCAATAGATACAATGACGAGGATGATCGAAAGCGCCGTAAATGCGACATCGGCCAGTTCATAGGCCTCGGCCTTCGTCTTTTTTTTCAGGTATTCAGTAAAGACAGGCACGAAGGATACAGTCAGCGATCCTTCGCCGAGCAGACGCCTGAGCATGTTGGGAATCCGGAAGGCAACAAAAAAGGCGTCCGTTGTGAGACCGGCGCCAAAAAAAGCTGCGACTACCATATCCCGGAGAAAGCCGGATATGCGGGAAAGCATCGTCGCCAGACCGACCACCCCTGCTGCCCGGGCGACTCTTCTATTTTCCGTGCCTGTTATTCGACCTTCTTCCATATTATGAGCTGACAAAAAGCAGTGCGAGTAAATGTCACGTACGGCGGCTCGTGCGAGTTAGACAAAACTATTCGTGAGCACCGCCATTCTGACAGGCGACTCCTCATGGAATCAACGCCTCGATGTCTTTTCTTCTGATGCCCTCTATGGCAATAGTTTTATTCTTTGATTTGCTGCCGCCTAAGATTATTACCTGTTTTTTCTTGATCCCCAGAATATCGGATAGGAACCTGACGCATTCCTTATTAGCCTGCCCCTCCACGGGCGGCGCCGCTATTCTAAGCTTCAGCGCATCACCCTGAACACCGGCTACCTCGCTCTTGGCAGACCGCGGCACGACATGAACCTGGAGGATTACGCCGTCCTCCGTTTCCTTGATGTTAACCTTATCAGACCAGAGATGCGTTTGCATGGATCGTCACTTCAAGTTCACCGCCAATTCAATCATGCTCTTGATGAGGAATTCATCCAAGAAATAAATCGCCAGAATAACGACTATCGGCGATACGTCAATAGCCATACGTCCGAAAGGCAGCCATCTACGCACCCGTGCCAGGACCGGTTCCGTCGCGCGATACAAGAACTGCACGATCTGGTTGTGCGGATCGGGGTTCACCCAGGAGAGGATGGCCCTGGCAATGATAATCCACATATAGATGTTAAGCACGATGTGGATAATTTTTGCCACCGCGATGATCAAGTTTCCCAGTACAAACATATGAACTCCTCCTGACAACAAAGATTCTTAGTTTCTTTATCGTCTCTCCATATCAGGTAATGCTTAGAGCAAATGATTTGAGGGCTCCGTTGAAGGCCTCCGCATTTTCCAGCATCGCCATATGACCGGCATTTTCAATCAGCGTCAACTGCGCACCGGAAATGTTATCCTTCAGGAATTGCGACAGCGCAGGAGGTGTCATCTTGTCATCAGCGCCGCACATAACGAGGGTCGGCTTTCCGATACTCGCGATCTCACCGACAATGTCGAGTCTGTCACAGGCGAGAAGATCGCCATACAATGTTTCAGGATTACCGCGTGAGAGTCCCTCAATAACGGTTCGGGACAGGCGTTCTCTATTTTCCCTGGTAACGGAAAATTTGGCGGCCAAAGCGATAACGGAAGCGGGATCCGTTTTCAGGCCTTCGAGAATCATCGCATTCACCGGCATTCTGGCTCCACCGCCCACGGGAACGATGGCGGAGAGCATCCCTCCATATTTTATCGCAAATACCAGGCTTATAGCCGCACCGAGGGAATGGCCGATCAGAACAGGTTTCTCCAAGGCAATGACACCGATGAACTTTTTAATCCATTCAACATACTGCGATACATCCTGCTCACCCCGGCCCTCAGACAGTCCATGACCGGGCAGGTCAATTACCGCAATGTTGAACTCGTCCTTCAATCTCGTATACTGTTCTATCCAGATCCGGTGGTCCCCGCCCGACCCGTGAATAAAGAAGAGTGTCTTTTTCTCTTGAGAAAAGTTCTTGCTGCTCACCCAGCAGGCTATCTTCGCACCGCTGATTTCATGAAATATTACCATTCTACATATCTTCCTTCTGACAAGAGAGAGCGGCGGGCGATAGGCCCTGCCAAGAGAACGACGGAACAGGTTCTCCGTCTGTCTTCCTCATCAACAACCGAGAATTAAAGTGATGTTACAACTCCGCCCCAGCATATAAGAGGTATCCAGTGCCTATCATATATCGTGCATCTTGTACAAATAAAGATTGATAATATTGTAAAAATTCGTAAACTGGAGCAAAGTACTGACGGCCCGTAAGAGGGCAAACACGGGGGGAAGAAAATGTTGAAAGGGAAAAAGATCAGCTTTATCGGGGGAGGCAAAATGGGCAGCGCCCTTATTAAAGGCATCCTGGCCCACAATCTCATAGCTCCGGGCAAGGTCACCGTAGCCGATGTGGTAGAAGGACAACTCGAAGAGCTCAGAAAGACATACGGCGTCCTTGCGACCAAAGACAATAAGAAGGCCGTCGGGGAAGCAGACATCATCATCCTCGCTGTGAAACCACAGAACATGACGGAAGTGCTGGAAGGGATATCGGGCGGCATCGATACTGGCAAGCTTATCATCACCATCGCCGCTGGTATTTCTACAGGGTTTATAGAGGAACACCTCAAGAAGGGTGCTCGCGTCATGAGGGTCATGCCGAATACCCCCGCGTTGATCGGTGAAGGGGCTGCGGCAATCGCGAGAGGCTCACATGCGACTGACGAGGATCTTGCTTTGACCCTTCATATCTTTGATGCTGTCGGAATTACCGTTACGGTTAAGGAAGATCTCATGGATGCGGTAACCGGCTTGAGCGGAAGCGGACCTGCCTACGCATTTGTCATAATCGACGCGCTCGCCGATGCCGGCGTCAATATGGGGCTTGCGAGAGACATCGCCGTGAAGCTTTCCGCACAGACCCTTCTCGGTGCGGCCAAACTTTGCCTCATAGGAGATAAACACCCCGCAGCGCTCAAGGACATGGTCACCTCTCCCGGAGGGACGACCATAGCCGGCCTGCAAGCCATCGAAGAGGGGAAACTGAGGGCTACCATGATGGCGGCTGTCGAAGCGGCCACGCTCAGAGCCAAGGAACTCGGCAGGAAAAAATAATTCTACTCCTCGATTTGTTCAAACACCTTGCGGAGTCTTGTTAAAAGGTCCTGTCCTTCTCCGCTTGTTCCAACGGCGGGCGCCGGCGGAGTAACTGCACTGTCCTGGACCTGTTCTATTTTCCTGTAGGTCGTCGTATTGCCGCTTTGCTCAGCAGGGGGACGGGATGCGGGTTCAACGGATTTATCGTCCGTCCTCTTTCTCTTGTGTCTTGGCCTCCATCTTGACTTCTTCTTGGCAGGCTTAGGACTTGCCTCTGTTCCTTCGCCGTTTTCTTTCGGAAGGGAAGTGACTTCGGCCTGTGTTAATACACTGACAACGGGTTCGGTGCGCCCATTTTCCTGTTTATCAGACATCTCAACAGGACGGCTTTCCTCCTCCTGAGAAGCTTCCTCAATTATCTCCCTGGCTACGGTTTCGATCTTCAATTCGTCCCACGGCGTGTCAGGGTTCCCGGAAATGTGAATAGACACGTTATACGTGCTTTCAAGTTTGCTGATCTCGCTTCTCTTCCTGTTCAGAAGATAATCGGCTATCTCGTATGGCAGCTTCACTTTGAGAACGGAGTAATCCCCCTTTACCGCCTGTGATTCAATTTTCCGGAAGGCGCCGAGGGCCGTGTATTCCAAAGATGGCCTGACGCCGCGTCCCTTACAGTAAGGACAGACGTTATAACTGATTTCCTGTATGGTCGACTGCTTCTTCTGTCTGGAAAGTTCAAGAATCCCGAACTTGGATATGCGCGACATCTGTATCCTTGCCCTGTCGACATTGAGGGCCTTCTTGAAGGTCTTCTCCACTTCGGCTTCGTGTTTCCGGTCACGCATATCAATGAAGTCGATTACAAGCAGTCCGCCCAGGTCTCGCAGGCGCAGTTGCCTGGCAATCTCCTCTGCCGCTTCCATGTTGGTCCTGAAGGCGGTTTCTTCAACGTTCCTCTTATTTGATGCCCGCCCCGAGTTGACATCGATGGTAGTCATGGCTTCCGTCGGGTTTATTATTATATACCCGCCGGATTTCAACTCCACCCTGTCCTGGTAGATGACGCGAATCTGCTCTTCAAGCCGATTCTTATCAAAAAGCGGTGTCTTGTCCTTATAGAGCTTGATGAGTTTTACAGTCCTCGGGACGACGGCTTTGGAATATTCCCTCATCTTTCTGTACGTCTCCACATCGTCTACGAGGATCTCTTCTATTTCCGATGTGTAATAGTCGCGGAGAGAGCACACGCCGAAATTACTTTCCTGATAGATGAGTGACTGCGCAGGGGCGCTCTTTGCCCGCTTCTGAATCTCCTTCCACAACCGGGACAGCATTTGATAATCCCGGGAAAGCTCCTGCTTTGTTCTGTGCATGCCTGCCGTGCGGATTATAAAACCGATGCCCTCGTCGATTTTTACTTGCTCCATTAATGCCTTCAGTCGCTTGCGGTCTTCCTCATCTTCTATTTTCCGGGAAATGCCGCTGCTTTCCTTATTCGGCAAGAGAACCAAATATCTTCCGGGCAATGATATATAGGCCGTAAGAAGCGCCCCTTTACGTTCGCTTTCTTCTCTCACTATCTGAACCAGCACCTCCTGACCCGCCTTCAGAAAAGGTCTCTGACTCGATGTGCCGCCTTCTTTTCCCGTCTGCTCTGTGAAATACTCGGGACCGACGTCGTGCAGCGGCAGAAATCCATCCCTCCTGCCCCCGTAATTTACAAAAGCCGCCTGGAGACCGCGCTCCACTTTCATCACGGCGCCTTTGTAGATATTGCCGGTTATGGGTTCCTTGTCCGCCATCTGGATGTTGTATTCGATGAGTTTCCCCCCGTCCACAATGGCCAGCCGCTTCTGTTCCGGATGAACAGCATTAATTAACATCACTCTTTTCATAAATATCCTTGTTCTTTAAATCTCAGCCTCGCAAATATGTGCAGGGGCTGCGCTACGGCCAACTCCAAGCCGCTATTTATATTTTTACGAGATAATCATCGGACAAGAGTGGATACATCACCCTTCCCCTCCCTGACTATCTCAATCGTGTCATCAACAAGACTGATAATGCTCGACGGCTCGGAAACCAGAATGCCTCCATCTATTATCATGTCCACGGTATGACCGAATTTATCCTTGATCTCAACCGGATTACTCAGCACCTCGCCGTCCTCGGTCGACACACTCGTACTGATAATGGGCTGCCCCAGCTCCCTGACTAAGGAAATGCAGATCTGATTATCCGGCACCCTGATCCCTGTAGCCAGTCTCTTAGGCAGGATGGTCTTCGGGACCAGCCGGGACGCCTCGAGGATAAATGTGTATGGTCCCGGCAGGAGGCGTTTCATGGTCTTATAGGCAAAATCCGAAACGCGGGCGTAACGGCTGATGTCCTTGAGATCCGCACAAACAAAACTCAACGGCCGTTTCCTGCTCCTCCTTTTTATCTCGTAAATCCTGTCGATGCCCCTCTTATTGGAAAGGGCGCAACCCAACCCATAGACAGTATCCGTAGGGTAGATGATGACACCCCCGTCCTGCAGGACTTCAACAGCCTTCTTGATCAGCCGCATCTGCGGATTTTGACTGTTAATGGATAGATACATACATTTCATTGTATTCTGATGCTATTAAATTCCCCTTATTTACAGGTTTGATTATCTACCAGAAATGGGCATTAATATCAATGAACTTATTGAATCTATTTTAAAACGCTTCCCTTCCTGTTTTCTTCATCTTTGCTCAATTTATACTGGATACTGTCCACGAGGGCAAGCCAGCTTGCCTCGATGATGTTTGTGGATACACCCATGGTGCTCCATATATCCGCGCCGTCGGTTGAATCTATAAACACCGTAACCTTGGCCGCCGTTCCTTCGCAGCCCTCGAGAATCCTCACTTTGAAATCAACGAGATGCATCGCGTTGATCTGGGGATAAAATTTTATCAATGCCTTTCTCAGGGCGTTATCCAGGGCATTTACCGGGCCATTGCCCTCTGCGGCGGTCAATTCTTCCTCACCGCCCACCGATATCTTGATCGTAGCCTGTGATACGGGTGGTTTATTTCCTGTTTTTGCATTTATCACCTGAAAGCTCTCCAGAATAAACGGATCTCTGAATTCACCTCTTATTTTTTTCATCAACACGGAAAGGGAACCATCGGCAGTGTCAAAATGATACCCCTGATCTTCCATAGTCTTTACCTGTTGAACAATATCTCTGCTCACGGACTTTTCCTCACCCAGGTCGATGCCAAGCTCCCTTGCCTTGTATGCAATATTGCTCTTGCCCGAGAGGTCCGAAACCAGCACCCGCTGCTGATTTCCCACCAGCTCCGGCCTGATGTGTTCATATGCCGCCGGATTCTTCAATACCGCATCAACGTGGACACCGCCCTTATGGGCAAATGCACTCCTGCCTACGAACGGCCTGGAATTGAGGGGGGGAATGTTAGCAACGTCGCTCACGTAATTAGAGAGGTGNNCCGCACCTTTCTCCATATCCGTTGATCGTTCCATGAACCATTCTTACACCATGCTGGACTGCCGCGAGCGAATTTGCCACGGCGAGGCCGCAATCATTATGTACATGAATACCGAGGAGATGGCGAGGCACGGAAGGGACGATCTCATTAATGATCTTAATCAGATCACCGGACATGGTCCCCCCATTGGTATCGCAGAGCACGATCATGTCGGCCCCGGCGGAAAGGGCGGCCTCTACCACCCGGCGCGCACAAGCGGGATTATTCTTGTATCCGTCGAAGAAATGTTCCGCATCGAAGATGACTTCCTTCCCTTTTGATTTCACGAATTCAATGGAATCACGAATCATTTCTAAATTTTCATCGAGGGATACATTGAGGATGTCTGAGAGATGAAGGTCCCAGCTCTTGCCGAAAATGGCTACGGACGGCGTTTCCGCCTCTAAGAGAGCCATTATATTGGGGCAAGTCGCAGCTTTCATATGCGGCTTTCTGGTGCTGCCGAATGCGGTGAGGCGCGCATGCTTGAATGACACGCCCTTGGCCATCTCAAAGAAACGCATATCTTTCGGATTTGATCCCGGCCACCCGCCTTCAATGTAGTGAAAGCCAAGCTCATCAAGACGTTCAGCGATGCGTAACTTTTCTTCCGCCGAAAAATTTACCTGCTCGCCCTGTGTCCCATCTCTCAATGTCGTGTCGTAAATCAAAACATCCGGCGAATCCATAACTCCCTCCTCTTCCAAAAAAAAACCGCTACCAGATAACCTGATAACGGATTTTTGCTGCTCTATTGTTTTTATCGAAACACTACACCACTACCAGGCTTACTATGTAATGAGCCTAATTATGCCTTCAATGCTAATCGGCCTGATGGTGTAGGTGCTTCGCATAATGAATAACTATATCCTTTTGCGTTCGAACAATTCACTTGTGATATTTCTAAGATATATCGTCCGATTTGTCAACAGAAAAAAGTTTTCCTTTTCCAAGAAGTGGTAATGAAGAAATGCACGGGAGTTAATCCCCCAAATAATAAGATTTGACGTCATTTCCACTGTGGTATACGTAAGCCCTTATACTTCTTGAAGGAGACAAACCATGAACGGCACCGACGAGAAAGAGCCAGAAATCAGGATAGACGAGGACAATCTCTACCATGAGGAGACCTTCACCGACCTGAAGGTCGGCTGGATACGGAGGCTCACTCCTGTGACACCCGACGGCAACAGAGACAAAAAGCGCGAATCACATTTCATCGGACAGTCACAACTGGTCACACCCCAGGGCCCCATACCGATTCAATGCCAGATACCTGCAAAGACGCTGCCGGAGGCCATAAAGAAATTTCCTGAAGTCATGGCGCTGACAATAAAGAATATGATCGAACGGGCCAAGGAGATGCAGCGCGAATCAACCTCGCGGATTATCACGCCCTGATGAAGGCTGAAGAATGGGATTTGCCGCAGATCTAAACATCCTCTTTCCTGATAAAGTCGATGGCATTCTTGAAAATGGCGAGTCCCATCCCCTCTTCGGGCAACTGTTCCCTCGTCCAGCGCGGGTGGTTGGTGCGGTGGAGATAGGCTTCCGGATGCGGCATCAGGCCGAATATCCGTCCCGTCTCATTGCAGATCCCGGCGATGCCGTCGATGGCGCCGTTCGGATTTGCCGGATAATCCATCACGGCATCCCTGAAATCCTCATGGCTGTATTCTACGACAACCTGATGATCCCTGTGAAGTCTTTCTAAGACATCCTTGTCCTTCGTGACGAACTTCCCCTCGCCGTGTCTTACGGGAAGATAAATACCGGTCACCTTTCTTGTAAAAATGCAGCGGGAATCAGGGTTGACTCTCAGATTTACCCACCGGTCCTCGAATCTTCCGGAGTCGTTGAAGGTGAGGGTCGTTGTCTGATTCCGGTAGTCGCCGTCAAAACCCGGCAGCATCCCCAGTTTGACAAGCAGCTGAAATCCGTTGCAGACGCCGAGGATAAGCTTGCCCCGGCCGATGAACCTGGCAAACTGATCGAAGAGGTTCTCCTTCTTTCCTTTGATTTTCGCATGCAGGATACGGTTGGCCCCCGCTTTCGCCGAGCCGAGATCGTCGCCGTCGAGGAACCCCCCGGGCAGGTTAAGGAAATGATAATCATCCAGACTTTTTTCACCGTAGAGCAGCATACTGATGTGCACAATATCCACCACGTCGGAACCTGCAAGCCTGCAGGCATGGGCCATCTCCATTTCGCAGTTAGTACCGTTCCCTGTAATGACGATCGACTTAACCTCTTTCGGCATGATACATTCCTTCACTTGAAAAGATTAACTCTTCCCTCTTCCGTAAAGAGGGCATGCATGTTTCTCGGACGCTAAAAATTCAACGGCTTTTGCCAGGCCGCTTTCAACCCGCTGATATCTTCCTCGATGATCCTCCTGCCGTCGAGCCCGTCTATCTTCAAGAACCCTTCCGCAAGCACTTCTCCCACCTGGCCCATGGCTATTCCTGTCATCATGGCTTCAAAAGATTTTTTTGCTGTGGGCAAGATCGTGACAACAAATCTGCTCTGTGATTCTGAAAAGAGGAGTGTATCGTTGCGGCGGATACCGGAAGAGGGAAACAGGGCAAGTTTGATCAGCATGCCCAATCCCCCGGCGAATGCCGTCTCAGCGATGGCGATGCCTGCGCCTCCGTCAGAGCAGTCATGACAGGAAGCGACCAGTCCCGCACTAATGGCTTTGCTCAAGGCTCTGTACAATGCCTTCGCCTTTTCCACGTTGACCTTGGGCACCCGGTTCCCGATCACGCCATGCATGGCATACCACTCAGAACCGCCCAGTTCATCATATGTCTCACCCACGATATAAACCAAATCTCCCGGCCGTTTGGCATCCAGAGTTACCGCTTTCCGCGCATCATCGATTCTTCCCATAGTGGAAAAGAGTAGCGTCGGCGGGATGGAAATTTTCACGTTCCCGATGTTATAGTCATTCTTCATGCTGTCTTTTCCGGAAATGCACGGCACACCGAAGGCTCTCGTACAATCGTACAGCGCCTTGTTTGCCCGCACAAGCTGGGCCAGTTTATACTCGCCATCAGGAGTCTTCTCCGACTGCACAGGATCACACCAACAGAAGTTATCGATACCCGCCATGAAGTCAAGGCTGCCGCCGACAGCGATGGCATTCCTTATGGCCTCATCGATAGCGCATGCGGCCATGTGGTAGGTATCAATATCGCCATACCGCGGGCAGATGCCGTTGGCCACAACCACTCCTTCGAAAGAAGTCAGGATGGGCCGGATGACGGCGGCGTCACTGGGCCCGTCATTGCAAACTCCAACAAGAGGCTTAACAACGCTCCCAC
Organism: Syntrophaceae bacterium; assembly: GCA_003142635.1. Taxonomy (GTDB): domain Bacteria; phylum Desulfobacterota; class Syntrophia; order Syntrophales; family UBA2185; genus Fen-1135. The sequence continues at coordinate 14,311 of PLMX01000040.1, forward strand.
CCTGGACCTCATGGTCATACTGCCTGACGACTGATTCTTTACTACAGATATTAAGCCTCCCGAGCATATCTTTTAGCGACTGCCCCATATCGGCGGGCTCGGGAAAATCAGGCTCCGGATAAATGCGCGGCTGCCAATTCGCTTGCAACTGCATCTGAGGAACCCCGTCATGTAGAAAATCCATCTCGATATAGGCGACGGTCGCATCACCGTACAGGACGTGGAACATACCCGAATCCGTGTATCTGCCGATGACAGTCGCCTCCACATCCATCTTCTCGGCAAGCGCGAGAAATTCCTGCACCAAATCGGGAGATACAGCCAACGTCATTCTCTCCTGGGATTCGGAGATAAGAATTTCCCAGGGATTCAGACCGGCATATTTTAGAGGCGCCTTTTTCAAATCTATCTCGCAGCCGCCGGACAGGCGCGCAGTCTCACCCACAGAGGAAGAAAGCCCGCCCGCGCCGTTATCGGTTATACATCTGTAGAGGCCGCGGTCTCTTGCCATCAGGAGAAAATCGGTCATCTTTTTCTGGGTGATGGGATCGCCGATCTGCACCGCCGTCACGGGAGAACCCTCATGGAGTTCTTCGGAAGAAAACGTTGCCCCGTGAATTCCATCCTTTCCTATTCTGCCTCCGGCCATGACGACCAAATCCCCGGCTAAAATCTCTTTCGTATGCGTGGGCTTCCCCTGAATAACCGCGGGCATGATCCCGCCTGTTCCGCAGTAGACCAAGGGTTTTCCGAGGAATCGCTCATCGAACACGATACAGCCGTTAACCGTCGGGATGCCGCTCTTATTCCCACCGTGTTCAACACCTTCCCGCACCCCTTCATAGATGCGCCTCGGATGGAGAATCCGTTTCGGGAGCGGTTTATCATACGTCGGCGGCGCAAAGCAGAAGACGTCTGTATTGAAGATAAGTTTGGCTCCCCTTCCCGTGCCAAATGGGTCTCTGTTGACCCCGACAATTCCCGTGAGGGCGCCGCCGTATGGATCGAGCGCGGAAGGAGAATTGTGGGTCTCCACTTTGAAAACCAAATTATAATCGTCATTGAATCTGATGATTCCCGCATTGTCCACAAACACCGAGAGACACCAGTCGTCCTTCCCCAACCGTTCCCTGATCTCTTTCGTGGCCCTCTTGATGCAGCTGTCGAAAAGGGAATCGATTTCCTCCCTCTTGCCGCGTTCGTCCTCATAGACAATCCGGGCATTGAAGATCTTATGTTTGCAGTGTTCGGACCACGTCTGCGCGAGGCACTCAAGTTCGGCGTCGGTCATTTTCCCGCCCAGGCCTGCCTTCTTCCTCTCTTTCAAAATTGACTTGTCTGTCAGATAATTTCGGAGCGCCTTCATCTCCTCTAAATTCAGGGCGAGGAGACGCCTACTGCTGATTTCCATAAGCGCCTTGTCGCTCGCGTCGAGATTGATTTCTTCGATATGCACCCGGTCTTCGCCGATCACACGGGGAACATAAGGAGACAGGCCCTTCCGCCTGTCCCAGGATTTTCCGTCAACAATCACGTAACGCTCGATGAGATCATTGGCAAGCAGGCTCGATGCTATCGTTTCCGCATCGTCCCTGCCGATTCTTCCTTCAATTACATATTGCCTCGATGTATGGACGCCGGAAAGCCGGTCCGATAATTTTCCGAAAAGCAATTCGATAGCTTCTCTCGCAGTTTTTCCGACGTTATCGGTGACACCGGGCCGGAAGCCCACCTCGATCATCCAATCGAACCTGTCGGCCAGGCCGCTGTTGATGGCGAATCCCTGGATGATGGGATCGGAAAGAGGACCGGCAGCAGCCATATCCAGCTCCTTTCGGGTCAGGTTTCCATCAATTGTGTGGACATCAATGGTCTTTACGGAATCGACTTTGATGTGTAGATTTTCGATGATTCTTTTCTTTATCTTTTCCCCGAGGGAATCTCTGACTCCCTCTTTGAATCCTATTTCAATTCTGTCTGCCATTTACGCGTGACCATTTGCCCTTTCATGATAAAAAATGCCGTGAAAAATATTGTTTGTCACTCCGATGGCGGGAAGCCGAACAAGGAGATGAAACAGCTGCTTCTCTATGCAGGCAACTGCGCGGGTAAAATACCAAAAGGCATCTGATAAATCAACTTGAGATTATTTGCGGCAGTGATGATTAGTGCAACGAGAAAACTAAACCCTGTAACCATTGTCACACGAGTTTAGCGAGCGATGGATTAATCGAGTCACATTCCGAAGGAGCTACCTCTCATGTCATTTCGAAGGGGCGCAGCGACCCAGAAATCTTTCGTTACAGTTGTACAGGATTTCTCACGGAGTTTACCCTGAGTAAACCGAAGGGTTCGAAATGACATGGAGGAACGATTCGAAATGACGGAAAAAGTATCACCTTATTACGCCGCAGGCAACACGGGCCCCGCCGCCGCCCAACGCCTCGGGATTATCAGAGTAATTGTCGCCGCCTGCGTGTATCATAAATGACCTTCCCGTGAGGTCTGCAACCTTCAGGCGAGGCGCAAGCACGGGCGATGCTGCCTTGCCGTCTGCACCGACATACAGGAAGGGCATATCCCCCAGATGTCCTGCACCGTATGGCCCTTCATGTTTATTCGTCCCCGAGGGGTCAAAGTGACCCCCTGCTGCGAGCGCCGGAACATGTTTGCCGTCTTTCATGGCATGGTTGCAATCAGCCGTCTGATGAACATGGAAGCCGTGTATGCCGGGGGAGAGATCTTTCAATTCAGGGATGAGGATAAGACCATACCTGCTGTCCATGGCAGTGACGATGCCTATATTCTTTCCGATACCCTTGTCGTTCACCAGATTCATCTGCACTGTGATTTGGTCGGCATAGGCATAACTCGTGATAAATAAGACGACAATTACGGCCCAGATTATTTTTTTCATTTGCTTTACCTCCCGATTGATATGTTGATACGTCTATGGGCTAATTTATAAATTGGCAATTGACAATGTGCAAGGATGGTTTAACGGGGGTATAGTGATAGGTAAATGCTCCCACCTTGGACGATTTGACAGGGTATCCATCAACTACCTGACGGACACCTGGAGATAAAGATCACCTCTTTGATCGTCGTTTGTTGAACCGCTATAGATAGGGCTTGTGAGCACAATTCCATTGCCGATTCATCAGCATTCTCCTGCAATTATTTACCTCGAAATAATTGCAAACAATGTCCGCCTATGCTAACAATCACGATTGACGAGAAACGATTTCCGGCTGGCTACACGATTGCGGTCTGATAGAGATTATCAGCCCTGTCGAAAGCTTCAACTAAAGGCACAAGGAGTCTCTTATCATGAAGGCTAAAGTCGCATGCGCTGTAATCGGTATCTTCCTTTTAGTCTTGCCCGGCTCTCCCTCCGCAGCGGAAAAGCAGGCGGGCTATCCCCTTTCTGACGAAAAGACAACTGAATCTCAGAAGATATTTGCACATCAGAGCCTTGAATTTGGCTTCATGTATTGGAAGCTTGATTACAAGGAAGACCTGCCCTCCCCTCTGAAAAGCACTGAGAACGGCTGGTTGCCAGGTTTTTATCTGGGCTGGAACTACAACAAAAAAAATGCCGTTTATTCGAAGGTCCTTCTTGAATTCTCCTACGACGATGTCACATACGACGGAACTGACCAGACCGGCACAATCCCGATAAATTTTTCAGATGGTAATCGTCAATTTTTTTCCGTGGGGAATGGAATATAGGTTATAATTTCGCCATTACAAAAGACATCTCCATCAAACCCTATACTGGATACGGTTATCGTCACTGGAACCGCGGGCAAACAGGATTTGTGACAGGGACCAACATCCTTAGCATCCAGGAAAAATACTACTGGCACTATATTCCCGTTGGTATTGCGGGCGAATTTGACATCGGGAAAAATGTGGTCATCGAACCAAACGTGGGTGCCCGCTTCATGTTCTATGGCAAAATGGCAGTTCAATTCTCTGACTTAGACCCAGGCTACAACACCCCCGACGTTAAATTAGGAAATAGAACGGGCTACTACGCTGAACTCCCTATACGGTATAAGTTTTCTCAATTCTGGTCCGTTGTTATCAAACCATGGTATGCGTATGATGAAATTGGTCAAAGTGACACCGTGGACCTTACATATTACGGAACAACGGTGGGTGCTCTTTATGAACCCGCAAGTACGACACACCAATATGGAGTGAATGTGGGAGTGTCTGTTTCGTATTAGAAAGACTGCCTCTGCTACAACATGCCCCCGTTTACGGAAATGACCTGCCCTGTTATGTAAGAGGCATCGTCGGAACACAGGAAGCGGACGACTTTTGCGACCTCTTCGGGTTTTCCAATTCTTGCCATAGGAATGATGTCTTTAATTCTTTGCAGTGGCGCTCCCTTGATCATTCCCGTGTCGATGAGCCCCGGTGCAACCACGTTCACGCGGATGCCAAACCTTGCCACTTCGGATGCGAGTGCGCGGCTGGCGGCAATCAAGCCCGCCTTTGCCGCCGCGTAGTTGGCCTGCCCCCTGTTTCCCACGAGAGCAGATACAGACGAGATGGAGACAACAGACCCTCTGTGATTTTTGGCCATCCTCTTTATCACGGGCTTGGTCACATTGTAGAAACCTTTAAGGGTCGTTTGAATCACCCTGTCCCACTCCTCCTCGCGCATCATCATAAAAAGCCCGTCGGCAGTAATACCGGCATTATTGACAAGGATGCCGATGTTCTTATGCCGGACGAGGATTTCATCCATCCGTCTTGCCGCCTCCCTCGAATCCGTCACATCGAACCGGACATTTTCTCCCGTGCCGCCCTGCGAGCGGATAATGTCGAGGGTCTCTGCGGCTGAAACGTCGTCGGATTTGTACGTAATGATGAGTTCATATCCTGCTGATGAAAGCTCAACGGCGATGGCGCGGCCAATGCCGCGGCTACCGCCTGTCACGAGGGCAACATGTTCTTCTTTCATGATTTTCTGCTCCCTGCGTCCTGTCATTATTGTGATGCCTGCGATATTCAGAGCCACAAAGATATCTGAATAGGCAAGAGAGAGTAAATGGGCAAACTGAATTAAGTCAAGGAGAATTATTGATGAAAACGCACACAGTCACCGGCCTTGAGTGGCAAGCTGACCCTCCGGCGTTTATCAGTGTGATGAAATGAATGTAATAATATAATCCCGTAAATTGGATTCCAAAACACCTTTTTCTGTAGTAAATGAGATAAGTGAGTCTTTGAGAATGAAGTCACTCCTCACAGAAAGGAAGACATCATATGAAAAAATTATTCATTTTACTCATCGTCTTAATTGTATCAGGCTGCTGTCATCTCGCGGAACAATCCGAATTCTGGAAGCATAAATCGATATATGCGTCATGGGACCACACGGGATTTTCTATATTTGGCTACCAGAATCCAACAGTTCTGGATGTCAAGGAAACCAAACAGCAGGGCTGGTGGGGAATACCGGTGGAGGTCAAGGACAAGAGGCGCTGATCACGGCCCTATGGCATTATCATGCGATAAAGCGAAGACGAGGAGGAGTCGGCATGCGCCGTACGCTCCCCCTCGGACATTAATGCAGGTTATCGTCAAGGCAAAGAACTGCCGGGTCTTTTCGGCGATTGGCTGACAACAAAATTATTTCGCGTTAATGGCTTTCAACGCTTTGTCGTCATTGGCCGTCTTGAAAACTAGGCACGTCGTCTTGACTGCCCCGGGGCTCCCATAGGCGTAATAGATGTCAACTCCCGCTTCGGCGATCCTCTTTGCCAGGCTCTGCAGTTGTCCGACCTTATTCGGCACACCGACTACGAGCACATCTTCCACCTCAACATTGGCCCCGATTTTGGCCAGTACCTTCTTTGCCTTGGCGTTATTGTCCGTGACCACCATGAAAAATCCCTTGTCGCCCATCTCATAAGTGCAGATCGCCTCTATGTTGATCTTTGCCTCGGAGACGACAGAAGCCACTTGAGCCAATAGTCCAACCTTGTTGGGCAGGGAGAAACTAAGCTGCTTCAATTTCTTTGCCTCGGCCATTTAACATCCCTCCTTATTATTTTATAGACTATATTCTGAAGAACCCGTAACAAGACTTGCAAAAAAACATAACCGGGCTCAACCTCGCGGCCATCTTCTTCTATATCAAATCTTCGGCTAAAATTCCCGGTATTTTCACACCTGTTATTTCCTCGAAGAGGCGGTGTCGTCGTTCTCTTATTTTGTCATTTCGAGTGTAACGAGAAATCTTGATGATTAATAACATTGATATCTTAAGATTCCTCACATTCCCCTTCGCGTTGCTGAGGGCTTCGGTTCACCGGAATGACATTTTTTTGTGGCAATGACGAGAGAAGAAGAACTGTCATTTTCCAGTCCACACGGGTTTGCGTTTTTCAAGAAACGCGCGGATACCTTCTTTGGCGTCATCCGCAAACAGGTTCCCTGTCATCACTTCATTGCCGATATTGTACGCGTGCGCATCGCTCAGATTCACCTGCGCATAAAAGGCGCTCTTGCCGATCTTGAGCGTCAACGCACTGGCCTCGGCGATCTTCTCCGCCATGGCTTTTGCTTCTTCTCCCAGCCGATCCATGGGAACGACCTTGTTGACAAGGCCGAACTGCTCCGCCTCTTTCGCCGAGATCATCCGACCTGTGAAGAGCATCTCGAGGGCCCGTTTTCTACCAATGGCCCGGACAAGGGGAATGGCCGGCGTCGTGCAGAAGATACCCAGCCTGACGCCGGGCGTTCCGAAGAGGGTCCCTTCCTCGGCAACGGCAAGGTCACACGCGGCTACGAGTTGACATCCGGCGGCAGTGGCTATGCCGTGCACCTGAGCGATGAAGGGCTGCGGCATATCCTGTATCTTCATCATGAAGGCGCTGCACGTATCGAACACCTCCTGGTAGTCCTTGAGCCCATGGCCTATCATCTCCGTCAGGTCGTGGCCGGACGAAAAAATCTTGCCCGCGCCCCTGACAATGACGACCTTAACATCATTTTTTCCCTTGACCTCGTCCAGCATACAGTGAAGCTCTTTCAGCATCTCAAGAGAAAGGGCATTTCTTTTTTCCGGATTATTTAATGTAAGAGTCCCAACGCCGTTCGTCTTTTCAAATGTAATAAGTTTGTAATTCATTCTTCGTCTCCTGATTGTGTTTTATCCTCTGCCGCTCATACCATCCTCATTCCATCAAAAATGATCGTCCCAAATCTCCTGCAACATTTTCTTTCGCGCCACGCCGGCGCCGGTATCCCAGCGGCTCGTCTGCCAGTCGTCCGGGCGCTTGGTCCTCAAAACCCACGGCGGGATAGTAATATGCAGGTATATGGAAAGAGCGTGGATATATGGTTCATACATCAAGCGCAATTCCGTGAGCGCCTTTTCGAGTGCATCCGCCTCCTCGATCTTGAGGCCCGCCCCTGACAATATGGAGCAAAGATATTCCAGGTCCGCCCTGGGAAGTCGATCCTTATCCGGATGGACGGGAGGACAGTTGAAGACCCCCGCGATATCCACAATCGCGTGCCGTGTCATGGCAAATGTGAATTTCGCCTGATCCTTGCATTCGCCTTCGATACCTGCCAGCACAAACGCACAGGTGTCCAGTATCGCCGTGAGCGAGCCGAGCCACGACTGGTTCTCGTGGTGGGAACGAAATTGAGCCAGCACCGGATAGGACAAGTGGCTTTCGAGCAGTTCCGCCGACCAGCGCTCCCATTCGTGGAGATGCTGGCGAAGTTCATCAACCTCGTTGTCATGGATATGGCGCCGTATCAACTCTGCGGCGGTGGGGGGCGAACCCGCGTGAGAATCGAGGAGCGAAATAGTCACCTCACGACGAGAGAACGACTGGTTCAGCAAAGGCAGGTAACTGATGACGAGGGCAAGGAAGCCGAGGCCCAACCCCGCCTCAGCGGCAATTATTCCCCTCCCCAAAGGAGTGGTCGGAGTGACATCGCCCAGACCGAGGGTGAAGAGACTCGTGCCGCTCATATAGAGGTATGTTCCGAAACTGACAATTCCCGCGTGCATTATGAGGGTCGAACCGGATGCCCAGAGCATGATGGCAAAGCCGAAGACCAGCCCGGTTGCCCAGAGGATGATCAGCATGAGCATCATAAAAGGACCGAAGAAGCCGAAAAGGGTTTCCTTCCCTCTGCGTGAAGGTATAATCATGGCGATCAGCAGCCAGAACTTCCACGAATATCGGAGGAAAAGACGGGCGAGTCTAAGCCTGCGTGTCACGCGGCGCGGGAGCACCATCGTCTCAAAGGCATCCCCCAAAACGACGAGGATCAAAACCAGTCCCGCAATAAACAAAGGGATATCCATTTCAACACCGCTTCTCCGGCAATTAAGAATTCATGCTTGGATATTCCGCTTATAAATATTGACAGTGTAAGGAGTGAAAAACGCGGTGTCAATGAGAAAAGATGTCCATTTTGACGGAAATTTGAAGTTTTAGTGATTTTCCGCCGGCCCTGCTCGGATTTCTATGCAACAACTTATGGAAAAACCGAAATAATTGCTTTATGCCTGCTTGCAGGTGCGCAGATAATCGATTGACAATTGAATTTGCCATTTGCTGACGTCTGAAAAAATTGCAGAGGTTTCACTTGACCATGCCGGCAATTTTCCCTAAAATCAGCCGCATCAAAAGAATGCTAATCCACTTTCGAGGAATTTCTTATGAACCTGAGAATGCTTTGCACAAAACCCGGCAGTTTATATTCCAGCTCCCTCGCGTATCTGTTCACGGTATTATCCGCCGCTGCTCTGCTAATCGGCTTTCAGGCAGGTTTGGCCCAAGCAGACGAAGTAGTTTATCGGCCTACTGACGACGTGTTACAGACGATATAGAGTCCATGGAAAACCGCAGCGCCCCAATCCCCGGGCTCGCCGGTCCATTCATAATCAAGAACATCGTAATAAGCTTCGACAAAGTGACCTGGCGTAAAGAGTGCATGGATCTCTGGTATGTCAGCACGTTACATGTGAAGTCTATGAACATTGCTGTGACGGCTCGGTACAATGGGGAATTTCCCTTAACTCTCGGTAACGTTAAATCGCAGGGCCGTGGGGGAGGCCCGTTTTAGTGAACGTGGCGCATAATACCGGCAGCAGTCTGGTCGGACATGAGGTTGTGCTCACGAAGGCCTTTCTTCATGGCGGTGAGACCTGGTACGAGATGATGGATTCCAATGATGGCCCTCTGCAGCGGCGATACTTGAGCGATAAGGAGTTTGGGTACGAGGCGACCGTCCCCAAGTTGCTCCGCAAAAAATGATGATGCCAATCGGCGGAGACTGGCGCGGCAATCGCTTATTCCACGAGGCGAGATATCTCGCCACAGACAGAGTGAGTATTAAGAAACCAAATCAGGAAATCTTTCTGAGCAGAATTCTTACAGCCCAACCAGTGTCGAGCTTATACGTTCTCTTGACGGACACGACGGCAGGATTATAGCCAAAAACGGTTGTCTCACCCGTGGCAGTATTTAGTGTCACCAGGAAGTCCGCTTTATCATCCCCATCGTAATCCACAGTTTCGGAAATCACGGGCGGCAATCCGGCAATGGACTCCCATTTGATTTGAATAAACCCTTCTTTTCTCTCTCCCAGGAGGCCATCATAAACAGGCCGGTGGATGATGGTCCTGTACGCACCATGATCGACGACAACGACTAAGAAAGCTTACAAACCCACCCTGCCTGGGGCTAATATGGACTGATAATGGAACCCCGTGTCTTATAGGATAGCGGGGTTTTATATTTTCGTGCGATACACATCTAAAGGCGAAACACCCTCTCTGCATTTTGATGGAGAAAGAGCTCCTTCCCCTCCTCATTCAGCCCCAACGAGTCAAGATCCTCAAGACACTTGTCTGGTAAAATCATGGGGTAGTTCGTGCCAAAAAGAACTTTATTACGGCCATTTGTTTTCATGTAAGTTACAAGCTCTTGAGGATACCGTTTCGCAGTATATGCTGATGTATCGATGAACACATTGGGATGCTTCGTGGCGACGGCAATCATTTCCGTCGTCCACGGATATCCGATATGACCACATACGATCTTCAGTTCCGGAAACTCGATAGCTGCGACATCAATATACGGGATCGGGCGACCCGGCTCAGAAGGACAGAGAGGGCCTGTGTGTCCTACCTGAAGGCATACGGGAATGTCCAGGTTGACGCATTCGGCAAACAGGGGGTAGTAGCGGCGATCTGTCGCCGGCAGATCCCAGAGCCATTGCACGATGCGGAGTCCGCGGAACCGATAGTCAGTAACACATCTTCTCAATTCCCGGACGGCTTCCATGGGCTGGTATAGGTTCACTGATGCAATACCTTATGAAACGATCAGGATGCTTGCTGACAATCGCTGCCACTTCATCGTTGGAAATCAAAGATCCTTGCGGTCCCCACCATGCACAGAGCAACCCCTTTTGTACGCCGCCTTTGTCCATCGCGGCAATTGTAAATTCGACCGGTATCTCTTCCGTTACTTTCTTTACTCCTCCCGTCCATCGCCGGAGCGAATCGAACATGGGCTGATTGATGAACCTCATTGTCGGATGCTGCATCCACACATCAATAATGACATTACTTTTCATCGTGCCTCCCCTTTTCTTGTTTGCCTTCAGATGCTTCTGTTATCCTTAAAGCAGTAAAATGTCAAACTCGCTGAAAATGCATGATGTCAAGCAGCAAGAAATGATGTTGATTTCTCAGCGATCATGATATTTATAAGTCATTCGGCTGACGGATACATGGTTGAAATCTTGTGACACCGCCCGGAAACCAGGCGGTAAACAGAGAAAAGAAATGGCAATGTTATGACATCAAGAAGACACGTAGTGCTGGGTTTACTCTTGCTGGCTATCGTAGTCAGCGGCAGCATGGTGGCTTGTTCTTCTGACGCAAAGCTGCCCCGCCTTGCCAGGAATGCTGTCATCCTGGCCTTTGGCGATAGTCTGACTTGCGGAACCGGGGCGGAGCCGTCAGAGAGTTACCCCGCGGTCTTGGAACAGATGGTTGGTCGAAAGGTAGTCAATGCGGGTATTCCGGGAGAGGTGACTGCTCAGGGCCTGGCCCGCTTGCCTGAAGTGCTGCAAAAGGAGAGACCTGCCCTCATGATAATCTGCCATGGCGGCAACGATATGCTCCGAAAATTAAACCAGCAGCAGGCCGCGAACAATCTGCGAAGCATGATCCGGTTAGCGCAGGAACAGAAGGTAGCCGTCGTCCTCATTGCCGTGCCGGCCCCGGGCCTGTCCTTATCGCCGCCGCAAATGTACCGGGAGATTGCCAAGGAGTCAGCCATTCCCATTGAAGAAAAGATATTGCCTGCGGTGCTCGCCGATGGCTCACTCAAGTCGGACTATATTCATCCGAATGCCGCAGGGTACCGCCGCATAGCCGCTGCCGTTGTGGTTCTCCTGAAGAAGAGCGGCGCTATAGATTAGCGTGTTTGACGGAACGCGCAGTATTCGTAGGACTAAAGTCCTGCTGTGACTCCATTTTGTCATTTTGAGGAAGCCGGTCACCCCCTGTCATTTCGAAGGAGCGTAGCGACTGAGAAATCCTTGTCCCGAGCGAAGCGAGGGATCTTAAATTCCTCACGGTCCGTCGCGGGTTCACCCTTGCCTTCGGCTAATACTTGTGCAAGTGTATTGAGCATTAATAGAATTCACATACAGGAGAGGGTTGCATGGTTCCAATCCGGGTTGCTGCGGTGCAGATGCGGGCGCAGGTCGGCGCAATTGCACGGAACCTCTCATCCGCCGAGGCGTTGGTCAGCGAAGCCTTTCGGCGTGGCGCCCAATGGGTAATCCTTCCCGAGTTCTTCCCCTCTGCAGTAGCGTTCACGCCGACGATGCTCTCAGCGTGGCAGCCGCTGGAAGGTCCTCCTTTGCAGCTTATGCGCAGGCTTGCGCGCAAACATGATGGTGTCGTAGGCGGGTCGTTCATCGCGAAGTCAGGGCATGACTGCTTTAACAGCTTTCTGCTTGTCTTTCCTGACGGCCGGTACTTCCGTCACGACAAGGATCTGCCCACCATGTGGGAGAACTGCTACTACATCGGCGGTGCGGATGACGGCGTCCTCGCCACTCCTGCCGGCCCTGTCGGCGTCGCCATGTGTTGGGAATTAATTCGTTCGCAGACAGCGCGCCGATTGTTGGGTAAAGTGGGTTTTGTCGTAGGCGGTTCGTGTTGGTGGGATCTGCGCCTCCCTGTGCCTCCCAAATACGCCGAGGAGCAAGCGCGGTTGATGGACTTGCTGAGACAGGCTCCCGCTCACCTGGCGCGGATGCTTGGCGTACCCGTTGTACATGCCTCCCACGCCGGTGACTTCTCGGGGTTGACGCCGGGCAACGAGTCCACGCCCTACCCTTCCCGATACCTGGGGGAGAGTCAAATCACGGACGGCAGCGGCCAGGTGCTTGCCCGCATGACATACGAAGACGGTGAAGGCGTGATCATCGCTGATCTCACACCCGGCCAGGTTGCCGGAACCTTAGAGCCGATTCCCGATAGCTTCTGGACCCGCGAGCTGCCGTCAGGCGCAACCAAGGCATGGGAATACTTGAACCCACTCGGGCGACAATACTACGCCAAAACCGTTCGCCCGCTTCTCGAAGGCAACTCGTCCACAGCCTAAGGACAGGATACCTGCTTTCCACTTCACGCACGGGTCGTTGGCCATCCGCAGTCCCGGCGAATCCGTCTGCACCGGCGGCCTGTAGCTGGCCCTAAATTCCTTCAATTCTCATATCTGATTCTTAAGAGAATACTCAGTCCTGAAACTGCATGTTCTCTGCTGAAAAGTGTAGATGCGAATTTTTTGATTACGTGAAAACGTCCGTCTTGTCTTCCTTTTTTTTACTTAAGTGTAAAATCCGTTCAATAGGATAAAATCAACCGTGGATACTTTTTACTCAACTGACTATTAGAACTGCATACTTCTTATCCATATTTATGCTTTCAAAGGAAGCTTACTGATCTCTGTGAATCTATAATATCAACATTGATTCCATACGTTGGCTATGAAATGATAGTTCTGGCACATCTGTTGCTTTTATACTATTATAAGACAGACTTAAAACTCATGAAAAGAGAAAAAAATCAACAACGGAAGAAGCCATCCTTATGTGACGATGGTTTCTCAGGTGTTAAATTACGAAGGAGGACATAAATGATGATGTCAATCTGGAAAATGACGACAGGAAAATATATGCTGAAACGGCGGCTATCAAGAGCAGGCCTTCGGCTTTTGCTTCTCTCATTAATCCTTGCACTGGCTGCATGTTATCCTGCGACTTATCGCGAGGTCCCAAGCGCAGGCCCAAGCCCGGGCCCAAGCGCTCCCATTACCCAGGTTTATTTTTACCCGAAATCCGGCCAGTCGACAGAGCAGCAGTCGCGAGACCACTATGAATGCTACAACTGGGCGATGAAACAGACCGGCTTCGATCCGAGTCAATCATCGATTCCGCCCGAGCGTCGTGTAAAAGTGGTGCCTATGCCCGCACCAGGGCATGATACAGCTGTTCTGGCTATCACCGGTGCGGTTCTGGGCGCGCTGATAGCCGGACCGAGGCACGCAGGGGCCGGCGCACTGATCGGCGCAGGGAGCGGGGCTGTTGTAGGTGGTGCATCAGATTTGTCCCGGCAGCAGCAGGCCCAGCAAATGCAGGAAGCTTATGTCAACCGCGATCAGGCGCTCGACGCCCGCCATGAAGAAGGAAAGGCTCGTGACTTCCGGCGTGCGATGTCTGCCTGCCTCGAAGGACGCGGGTATAGCGTACAGTGAGAAGAACTGAGAATCTATATTTGATTTTAAGGAGGCAATAGCCATGTCACATATTCGAAATAAGAGTCGTTACTTTACGACTGGGGTTGTGTTAGCAGTGTTGTTGGGGATCATGTTATTCGGGTTAACGCAGGTGGTACAGGCGGATGAGCGCGGCTTCGGCCGTCACGAAGAGTTCAGGGATACGCGTCATGGACAGGACCATGTCTACCCGGCACGCGGTCACTATGTCGAAGTGCTGCCAGGCGGCCACCGGGAGGTGTTTTACGGCAATTCACGATACTACTTCCACGGAGGTGTCTGGTATCGCCCGTACGGCTCGCGCTTTGTCATCATTGCGCCTCCGTTCGGTATTGTAGTTCCCATTTTACCTCCCTATTACGCGACAGTCATGATAGGCGGTGTTCCTTACTACTATGCCAATGAAGTATATTACGCTCAAGCCCCGGGCGGCTACATGGTTGTTGAGCCGCCGGCTGGAGTTACGCAGGCGCCCCCATCGGCAGGCCAAGTGCCGTCAGCGCAATCGTTCATCTATCCCCGCCAGGGCCAGAACGAACAGCAACAGGCAAGGGATCGTTACGAATGCCATAGCTGGGCTGTAAACCAGATACATTATGACCCGACTCAGCCGCCTGCTGGCATGCCCGCAGCTCAAATGAACCAGAACCGTGCGGACTATCAGCGTGCGATGAACGCCTGCCTCGATGCCCGCGGATATACCGTGAAATAGCAGTAGGCTGCCATGCCGGACTGATGGCCGGTGGGCCCAGGTAGAAGGTTTGAAAGCTCATCCGAGGTCATTGTAGACGTTCACATTGGGTAGAAAAAAAATAAGGGGTTACAGATTGAAATCTGTAACCCCTTATTTTCTGGAGCCGATGGCCAGAGTCGAACTGGCGACCTACTGATTACGAATTACATCCCGCGAGTTTCCCAACTTTCTCATTTGTTTGTATGTTTCTGATTATATTAATTTTTATTTATCAGCCTTTAGCAGATATTTGCCGATTTTTGCTCATTTTCGAAAGGGTTTCTCACATAAAGTCTCACACAAAAAATGCTGTTTTAATAGACTTCCATGTTAACTTAGCGAAGTATAGGTAGAAATAATGGATGTCTAGTATAACGTTTCACTAA
>PLMX01000109.1 GCA_003142635.1 Syntrophaceae bacterium
TAAAGTTGAGTTATAACAATTTGAAGTGCAAAGGCGGCCACCATGCTCTTTAGAGTCTTGGTGGCTTTTTTATTTCTGTCATATTGGTAATTCGACTTTTGGTAAATTCTAAGAAAGGAGGAGACCAATTATGTCAGAAGGTAAAGTGAAATGGTTTAACGAGAGTAAAGGTTTTGGATTTATCGAGAAGAATGATGGTGGGGATATTTTCGTCCATTACAGTGCCATTCAAGCCGCTGGTTTCAAGACTCTAACTGAGGGCCAGTCTGTAAGCTTCGATGTTGTTCAGGGTAAAAAAGGCCCCGCAGCAGAAAACGTGAAACTCAGTTAATTAAACCTTGGGTAAGGAAAGAGGCGCTCAAATTAGGATATTCTATTTTGTGGCGCCTCTCTACTTTCAGCAAATTCTTTATGTGTGAAAAAAGACAAAAAACAGGAGCTCAAAAATGGGAAAATCCATGTACGACTTTGGCAAACGGGCGAAAGAAAAAGCAAGACAGCAAAAACAAATGGATAAGGCTTCAAGGCGCATAATGGCCAAGCAGCAAAAGGCTGATATAAAAGCAAACACTCCAAACGCAGACTCGGATATAGCTGAACCGAAACTAATGGAAGACAGCGTCAAAAGCACTACATAGGGGCTATATACAATAATCTTATTTCGGCTTTATGATGGTTGTAATGACCTCACAAAGCGGAGATGAATGTTTGTTTTTCTTTCCGGGATTGTGAACTTGAATGTGAGTTGAAATGGCTGAAGATCTTTTGAGTATGAACAAAGACTTAACAGAGGCGCTATCACCCGAGCTCTGTGCGAGCAGAATATTTGAAATCAGCGGCACAAAATTTGACCCTGATGCCGCTGCTGACCTGTGGCCAAGAATTTTGAAGCATAAATGGCTCATGTCCGAAAAACTCCGTCGGGATGTTGGCTTGCGGGTCGCATGCATCGATTTTCTCGAAAATATAGAGCAAGCTAATGAGGAATACATGGCCTATAAAAGGAGGGACATCCTCAATGAGATGGGGGCGCAGACTATCAGAAAAGAAATATGGGACACCATCTCAGATTCGCAGCCTCCAAAACAGTTAGTTCAGAGGAAAATCATACTTCCATTGACAGAGCGAGATCTTTCGAAAAAGCATGGTGTTGTTCCACCCAAGACTATTATTTTTTTTGGACCTCCCGGTACGGGAAAAACTCATTTTGCCAAGGCAATAGCCGGCATCCTCTCCTGGTGGTTTATCGAAATTGCTCCGAGCATGCTGATGGTTGACGGAACCGAAAGGGTGGGCGCTAACCTGCACGTAATGATGGAAAAGGCACGAAACCTGGAAGAGGCCGTCATCTTTATCGATGAGTTTGAAGAGCTTGCCGGCAGTCGTGATGAGGCAAACCGGGTCGATAAGTCTATTACCAATGAATTCCTTAAGCAGGTGCCGCTTCTTAAAAACCAGGGGAGCAATATACTCCTGATTTGCGCTACGAATTATATCAGACACCTCGACACCGCGCTGCTTCGCCCGGGAAGATTTGATTGTATTATTCCTGTAGGCGGTTTGAACGAAGATGAGAGAAAAACTATTCTGGGACACTACCTCTCCAAGCTTCATACAGGGGAGATCGATCTTGAACGTATCATAAAGATGACATCTCAATTTACACCGGCTGATATGGAGTATCTCTTCCAGCAAGTTGCACAGTTTGCCTTTGAAAAGGAACTTGCCACGAAGCGGGACTATCGAGTAACCATGGAAACTATTTTTGAAATTATGCCGAAAATCCGTCCTTCTCTGACTGACGAAATCATCACAGAGTTTGAAAAAGACAAGATCACTTATTCCCGCGTGTAGTGCGATCAATATAGAATTGACGTACGCGACCGTTCTCCCCCTATTTCCATCTCCAGATCACAAAAGCGATGACTTGACAAACTTGCCGCGGATAAGCGGATTATGCTTGGATAATTCCGGCCGTGGCAGTAGAATAAGAGAAGGCGGGGGGCGCGTTATTACTCTTGGATCGAAAGCGGAGATGAATTCATGAGTTTGGAATTAAAACAAGAACAGTTTAACGCTGCAATGGAATTGTATGACAGCAGGACGGGTTATAAATTATTTGGCAGATTCGTGTCGATCACAAATATCTCCATGCAAACATATATTTTGTCGCGCGCGCTTGCGCTTACCATAGGGTTCTGGCGGCAAATTGTGTCGCTAATTGCAGCTTTTTTAATAACGGACTTCATTAACGGGCTCGTGCATCTATACATGGATGCTAATGACAATTATGAGTCATTAGCAGGTCCTTTAATTGCAAATTTTCACCTACACCATAGAACACCCAGGTACCAGGATAACAATTTACTTGTGGTGTATTTTAATGAAACCGGATCAAAAATATGGCTGGTTTTCTATCTTGCTGCCGTGGCCATTTTATTCCATCTGACCAACATTAATCCTGTCCTTTTATATACGCTGACATACATAGGGATTCTATCCTCAATAGCAGAAGTTTCACATTATCTGTGCCATAATTCTAATTCGGCAGTTGCAATATTTCTCATGCGCATCAAATTGTTATTGCCGAAACGAGAACATGCCAGACATCACCTCGCAGATAACGTCAATTATACGTTCTTAAACGGTGCAACCAATCCGCTCGTGGATTTTATTGCCAAGACGTTTTCCACCGGATATAAGAACAAGACGGATCTGCATTATGCCAAGTATTCCGGGTCAGACATGCAGCGACGCTGAACAATAGGAATTGTTTCTGAGAATCTCCTGCTTTCTTTTGGATTTTCAACTGCGGCATCAAAGCACAATTCGCACAATCACTTTTTAAGGATTGACAACGGCGATACCCATGGTATCTTCGCACGAATGCCTGAGACGGAGAGGCAGCGCTGCATAAAGAGCGAAAGATAACTGCAAAGAAGGGGGATTTGCTATGGCACGAGATATCTACAAGAAACTGGCTTTGCATCTCGACAACCTGCCGGGAGGATTTCCACATACCCCGAGCGGCGTGGAAATTCGCATTTTGCACCGGCTCTTCACTCCTGACGAGGCTGGGCTTGCGGTCCACTTGACCCTGATCCCGGAGGAGCCGCGGGTGGTCGCCCGGCGCGCCAGGGTTCCCGTCAAGGACGCCGACCAGATATTGGAGGCGATGAATAAGAAGGGGCTGGTTATAGGGATTAAGCGAAAAGGCCGGCCGGTCCAGTACATGGCCCAACAATTTGTCGTGGGCTTCTGGGAAGCGCAGGTGAACAACCTGAGCCCGGGGCTTGTCGAGGAGTTCGAAGAGTACATGCCCGCTTTGTTTGACCCAGGCGCCTGGTGCAAGGCGCCGCAGATGCGCACAATCCCTGTAGAGAAGAGCATCACGCTTCAGCACGAGGTAATGCCTTATGAGCAGGCAGAGGAGCTGGTGCGAAATAACACGACTTTTGCCGTCTCCAATTGCATTTGCCGACAAGAGTTTCGCGTTCTCGGAAAGAGCTGTGACAAGCCCGAGGAGAGTTGTCTGCAGTTTGGCATGGCGGCTGAGGGCGTCGTGCACATGGGCCGCGGCCGCGCCATCACCCAGGAGGAAGCCCTGACAATTCTCCGGCGTGCCGAGGAGGCGGGCCTGGTGCTGCAGCCGGCGAACGCCAAGAAACCCCTTTTCATCTGCACCTGCTGCGGGTGCTGCTGCGGTGTGCTGAGACTTCTCAAGCGTGATCCCAAGCCGGCCAGTTTGGTGGCGAGCCCATTTATCGCGAGCCTAGATCATGATACTTGCAAGGGCTGCGGCATCTGCACCAAGCGCTGTCAGATGGAGGCCTTTCATGTGGAAGACAAGAAAGCCATACTCAATCCAGACCGGTGCATAGGCTGTGGACTGTGCGTCGCTACTTGTCGCACAAAATCCCTCACCCTGCTTCGCAAACCGGAGGCCCAACAATCCTACGTACCCAGGAACATCATTGAGACGAGTATCAAGCTGGGAAAGGCCCGCGGCAAGCTGGGCATCGGCAAGTTGGTCGGTATGCAGGTCAAATCAAAGCTGGACAGGCTACTGGCCCAGCGATAACTTAAGCCTGAGGCAATCTGTATGTTGCAAATCAATGCCATGAAAAATTCCCGTGGAAAGGGGTGACGCAAAAGATGATTAGACGAAGCAAGGAGATGCGCCAAGAGAGTGTTCATGAATTGAAAGGAGGAAAGGGAACATTAAAGTTATTCCATATCCTCGAAAAAGATGAGTTGTCGGGAAAGGGACGGCTCTGTTCAAGAGAGATTATACCGCCTGGAAATTCCGTTGGGTTTCACAAGCACGAGGGAGATTTTGAGTTATACTATGTACTCGAAGGAGAAGGTCTTGTAAATGACAATGGTTTGGAAATAACGATAAGAAAAGGGGACGCGGTTCGTACCGGTCATGGCGAGTCTCATGCAATTAAGAATGTCGGGGATAAAAACCTCGAGCTAATTACTATTATATTATTTGAATAGCAACCGACCGGGATACGCAAAGGAGGATGCTCATGGATGCTTACGAACAATTAAGGGAGATTCTGGATTCACATCCTGCGACGGCGCCCAAGACAAAGACCATTGACGAGATACTTCGCACGCTCTTTGCGCCCGCTGAGGCAGAGATCGCGGTGAACATGAGCTTCAAGCCGAAAAAGGCGGCGAGCATCGCCAACGCAGCGGCCATCTCCGAGGATGAAGCGAAAAAGAGGCTGGAGTCCATGGTCGGCAAGGGAATCATTTTCTCCAAGGCCAAGGAGGGTGAACACCTGTACGGATTGGTCGGGCTCATTCCGGGGGTGTTTGAGTACCCCTTCATGAAAGGGGGCGGGACATCCATGCACAAGCGGCTGTCCCGACTGTGGGAAGAGTACCATCACGAAGCCCTCGGCGCCTCTTTTGCCGGCAATCCCACACCTCTTATGCGGGTTGTTGCCGTGGGAAAATCCATCACGCCGCAAGACCGCGTTCACCCCTATGAAGAAGTCAAGCATCTGATCAACAACTCAAACTATCTTGCACTCACGCAATGCGCCTGCAGGGTAAGCGTGGCAAAATGCGATAAACCGAAAGAAGTCTGCCTTGCCTTCGAAGGCGTGGGTGAATTTCTCGTGGAGCGTGGTTTTGCCCGTAGGATCAGCAAGGAGGAAGGGGTGAAGGTCCTGGATCAGGCGGAGGCTGCGGGGCTGGTTCACACGAGCAACAACAGCGCAGACCAGGCCCACGTAATCTGCAACTGCTGCCCATGCTGCTGCACCATCCTGAGGGGGAAAACCCAGTTGCATCATCCCCATGCATTTGAGCCCAGCCGTTTTGTGTCACACGTCAACAGCGATGAATGCACGGGATGCGGCATATGCACCGATGAGCGCTGCCCGATGAAGGCAATTGAAATAGTAGATGATGCCGCCGTCGTCGATGCGGCAAAATGCATCGGCTGCGGGCTCTGCGTGACAGGCTGCCCGGCTGAGGCTGTTGAACTTTTACAGAAGGAGCAGATCCCCCCGATTCCCGCCACGGTCCAGGAGATGGTCGTCACGGTCCTGCAGGAGAAGGGGAGGTTCGATAAGTTCATGAAGATCATGCAGCGTTGAGGTCCATGACTCTATGGCTCTCTCCCTTTATTTTCAGTATTAATACTACGGCATTTGATGATCGGTTTTCGTCCTTTTACTCAAAAAGTCTTTAATTGGAAAAGGAGGTAGGCGATATGTTGAAAGTAAAGAATGTGGGCGTCGTTGGAACGGGATTGATCGGGGCGAGTTGGGCTGCTTACTATGCGAGCAAGGATTTCAAAGTGAAGATGTTTGATAAAATCAGCGCAGCGCAGGAGAACGGCCTGCAGAGGGCAATGAATTACCTGGATGGGCTTTCTCAATATGGTCTTATCGAAAAGTCGCGGGCCCAAAAAATGAAAGGTAATATCAGCTCCGCAGGCTCGCTCGAAGAGGCTGTTTCCGACGTGGATTATGTCCAGGAATCCGCATCGGAAAATTTTGAAATCAAGATACCGCTGTTTTCCGAGATGGATGCCATCGCAAAACCGGACACGATCCTGGCCAGCAGCTCCTCGTCTCTCCCGATGACGCAAGTGCAGAAATCCGTAAAGAGACCGGGGCGCTGTGTTGTCGCCCATCCCTTCAATCCGCCGCACCTGGTACCGCTGGTTGAAATTGTGCCCGGAAATCAGACGGCCCCTCAGACCGTGGAAGACGTGAGGACTTTTTTTAATGGTCTCGGAAAAATGCCTGTCGTCCTGAAAAAGGAAACGACGGGCTTCATCGCCAATCGCCTCGCTGCCGCCCTGTGGAGGGAAGCTGTGGACCTCGTGTTGAAGGGCGTCGCCAGTGTCCGGGATGTCGACCGAGCGCTTTTCGCCGGTCCCGGCATACGATGGGCATTCATGGGCCAACACCTCATTTATCACTTAGGCGGAGGCGAGGGGGGCTACGACTATTTCATCAAGCATATCGGAAAGGCGTTCGGAGACATATGGAAGGATATGGCGACCTGGAATGAAATTTCTGATGATGCCAGAATTAAACTTGTGCAAGGTATGGATGAAGTAATGTCCGGCAAGAAGCTGACCGACGTTGCCCAGTGGCGCGACAAGAAGATCGTCGCCCTGCTCAAGACAATATACGGTGAAGAGCCGCCGATCGAATAGTTTTGACATAATCCAGCAGCAAGCAAAAATCTCAAAAAGTTATTGTGTAACAAATATGGGTAAGGTAAAGTATAAATAAGAAACGGAGGTTGATTTTATGTTTGCACCAAAAAAGATTCTCGTCCCGACAGATTTTTCCAAGTATTCAGATGCAGCGTTGAAAAAAGCCGTAGATATGGCAGGCCGCCATGAAGCCAAAATCTACCTCTTGCATGTTATAGATAAGGGACTTCAGGATTGTGCAATTGATTATTGTCTCGATTATAAGGTCATCGAGGCGATAAAAAAGGACAGTCTCAGAGAAGCCAAGGCCAAGTTGAAGAAGGAAGCTGATGAAATTGCCAAAAAGAAGAAAATCAAAATATCTTTTGATATTAAGAGAGGCTTCCCTGCTGAAGTTATACTGAGTGAGCAGAAGGCAAAGAAGATTGACTTAGTCGTAATTTCATCGCATGGAAAAGCAGGCATCTTAAAGCAAATGATGGGCAGTGTCGCAGATAAGGTAGTCAAAGGCGCTTCCTGCCCTGTCATGGTAGTTAAACCCTGAGATACCAGGCTGACAATATTTAAACTACTGAACATTTTATAGCAAAGCTGATACCATCTTTCTCCCGCAAGTTCCCATGAGCCGCCCGTTTCCATATGGGCGGCTCTCGTTTTTTGAAAAGACATCCGCTTCGCACCCGTCGATTGTCAACCATATTCTTCAGTCAACCATCTTCTTCTTGACAAGCCAGCGTGAGTTACCTATGTACGCCGCGACTATCATTAAACGGGAGGATATCAGATGAGCGACAAGAAACTGTTTGGAATGGCAGAGGAGTCGGGACGATGGCTCTTTGTGGTATTTGGATTCATCATCAATCTCTGTTTAGGCGGTGTTTATGCGTACAGCGTCTTCGCCAAACCGGTGCGAGAGCTGATGAAAGTCACCGCCACTGAAGCGGGACTTCCCTTCATGATTTTCCTGGCTTGTTTTGCTGCACTGGTGTTTGTCGGCGGCCAGTTGATAGCGAAATTGGGACCGAGGAATCTCGGCATTTTAGGTGGCGTTATACTCGGCATCGGATGGATGTTGGCGAGTCAGTCGTCAAGTATCCTCATGCTGGCCATCAGCTACGGCGTCATCGGCGGCGGCGGTGTAGGGTAAGGCCTATGGCGTGCCCCTGGCCGTTGTCGGCAGATGGTTTCCTGATAAGAGAGGTCTTGCCCTTGGACTCACACTGGCCGGTTTCGGCGGGTCACCCTTCATTTCCGCAAACGTCGCGGCTGCCCTCATCAAGTCTGTCGGTCCGATGCAGACGTTCCTGTATTTAGGTTCCGTTTTCCTCGTTGTAGTCTGTGCCCTGTTCATCCCCTTCCGTTATCCCCAGGAAGGCTGGAAACCTGCAGGTTGGACGCCACCTGCTGCCGCCCATCTTGGCAGCGCGGATTTCGATATGAAGCAGATGGCGGGTACATCCACATTCTACGGCCTTTTCCTGTGCTACACCATCGGCTGTCTTGCCGGTCTTATGGCCATCGGCATTTCCAGCCCTGTCGCCCAGGAAATTATCAAGATAGACGCGGCAACGGCTGCAACTCTCGTTGGCGTGTTTGCCATCTTCAACGGCGCCGGACGGCCCCTCTTTGGAGTTCTTACAGACAAATTTACTCCCCGGATTGCAGCTATCATGTCTTACGTCATTATTCTTGTTTGTTCACTGGGTATGTTGATGGCAGGACAGGGAAGTATAATTCTCTATGTCATCTGCTTCATAGGTTTCTGGCTTTGCCTGGGAGGATGGCTAGCCATAGCGCCGACAGCCACGACCTCATTCTTCGGTGTGAGGAACTACGCCAAGAACTACGGCCTTGTCTATTTCGCCTATGGCGTGGGCGCCATTCTCGGCGGCATTATCTCCGGCCAGGCGAAAGATACCTTTGGTTCTTATGCCGTTGCATTCTATCCCACGGCAGCTCTTGCAGTCGTGGGCATAATCATTGCCTTTGTGCTTTTAAAGCCACCTAAGAAATAAGGAGGATATTACACTCCCTCAGTCTCACGCTGGAAAATGTGCGACTCACAGCGATCGAAACATGAAGGCCATGGCTGAGCCAGCTATGGCCTTTTTCATTGAGCTTGCGGGCATAAGAATTAATAGCCCGGACGTGCCGCCTGATTGATCCACCTGACGAATATTCCTGACGCCTTCTCAGTCTTTTTGAAGCGGCAAATCAGGTTATTCCTGATTGCTACTCGCCGCGCAATTCTGTATTATTGCTACCATGAAAGTTAGACCCATGAAAAAAGCCTCTATTGATCGGCGGACCGCCACAATGATCCTATCCTTCATCATCGCGGCAATATTGCTGACAGGACAAGCCGCACTTGCGGACAGTAAGACAGCCCTCGAGCAACTACAGCAAACAAAGAAGTGTCAGGCCTGCGATCTGTCACTCATGGACTTTTCCGGCGCGAATCTTACCGGTGTAGATCTAGCAGGTGCAGACGTATCCGCCACAGACCTCTCCGGCGCAAACCTTACTGGTGCTGATCTGACAGGTGCAACATTGACCGGAGCAGACCTGTCCGGTGCAAACCTGTCCTTCGTAAAATTTCGTGATGCAAGCTTAGCTAAGGCAAACCTGTCCAATGCGAATCTGACCTCCGCAGACCTGTCCGGCGCTGATCTGAGAGATGCAAATCTGGTCGGCGCGGACCTCATCGATGCTACCGTCAATGGCGCATACTTAACCGACGCAGACCTTTCCGGCGCCGTCTGGATTGATGGGACCAAGTGCCAGGAAGGCTCGAGCGGCGACTGCTTGAAGTAAATTCCATCCGCCTGATCCCTATTCGAAATTATCCTAAAAGCAGATCAATATGCGGTTTGCTTTTCCTTCCAGCGATTTCTCAAGAAGGCAATGCCGCCGAGGAGTCCTATTCCTGACAGGGTTAAAATGATGCCGAGGCCTTCGCGCGAAGACGGGATTTCACCGAGCTGAATGCGGGCGAAGATAAGGGCAAGTACAGGAGTCACAAGCGTTCCCATGGTCGCCATCCCTGCCTGAAGCTTCTCCAGTACATAAAACCAGAGCAGGAATGCAATGACGCATACAAGAATGATATTATATAGCAGGGCGACAACGAATACGGGTGTCCACTGGATGGGAGGCGACGGCATCAAAATGGGAATAATTATAAGAGGCACTGCGCCGTAAATCATCTGCCAGGTCGTGGCCGACAGAACATCGAATTCGGGATCACGCCTCATTATCCTGGTGATGATGGCGCTTCCCGCCCATGATATTCCCGCTATCACCGCAAGAATACTCGCCCAGAGGTTTGCCCCGACGGCATCGACGGCAATAATCAACGCAAGTCCTGCGAAGGCGAGAATTACCGCCAGCCATTCAAGCCCCCTTATCCTCTCACCCAAGATAGGCCAGGCGAGGAGAATAGTCCAGAACGGCATCGTATAGAGCAGTACGGCCGTCTTCCCCGCGGCGCCGCCTGCGAGCGCCCATAGCGGAAGGCCGGAACCAACTGTCGTGGAAAGGAATCCGAGAAGGATTGTCCATTTCACCTGCCGCGGACGCCAATCTTCTTTGGTCCAGAAGAGTATAACGAAAAGGCAGATAGCTGCCGGGAATATCCGGACAGCGGCAAACACAAATGGATCGCAGAAACGGAGACCCTCCTTCATGACTACCCAGTTATAGCCCCAGATGGCGCTCATGACTGCCAGGGCAAGAATGGGTTTCCCGGTCGTGGTTTCGGAGGTTGTCTTGGGGCACATGGTTGGCAAACTTAGGAGATCGCATCCGTCCTGTCAAGTAATTCTATCGCAGCAAAAAAAGACGAGCGCCATTTGAACCGGCAGTCACGGAGACAGCATCTTTGGATGTTCGTCGGACGGACGGCGCAGGCATATGCGCCGTCCGCGAATTGCACTAATAGCGGATGTTGCCGTGCAACAGATATCTCTCAGGCAGGCAACGGTTTCCCCTTTGTCTCCGGCAGGAAGAAGCACGCTGCGAGACCCAGGAAGTAGATCATGCCCAGGCTCATCGCCGCCGTACTTACGCCGCCGAAGCTCTTGACGATCGAGGCCGCAACAATAGGACCCATGAAAGCTATGAGTCGGGTGGCGTTAAAGATGAAGCTCGCAGCGGTGGAGCGCACGGCCGTCGAGAACAACTCCGGGAGATAGATGGCAAACCATGAATACTGCCCAAGCGTAAAGAACCCGTTGATTGCCGCCGCAATGAGCACCGCTTGCAGATCATGTGTCCAGACGTACGTGATCGGCGTCAGAATGAGTGACCCGATGAAAAGGAATGCCAGGTATTTCCGGCGTCCCATCCAATCAGCCAGAAAACCAGACGACAGATAGCCGGCGATTGCGCCGGCGTTGTATATCATACCCGCGGTGCTGCCCCAAAATGCGAGATTCTGATATCCTTCTCCCTTTGCAATGGAGGCCACGTAGCCGGGAAGTAAAGAGGAGACTGCATACCAGCCCACCATGGTAGTCAAAGACATGGCGAATGTAAGCAACACGCGGCGGCGGCTCTCGGGTGCCTGGAAGATCTCAGTCAGCGTGAAGGGTCGCTTTCCCGCCTGACCCGATACTTGTGAATCCACCTCTGTCGCAGCCCAGCGCTTCTCGCGCACTGTGTCGATCCATCGCTGCGACTCGTCAATCTTCCTTCTGATGTAGAATACGAAAAACGCCGGCATAACTCCAAAGACAAACAGCCATCGCCAGGCCTGCGGCCCCAGCGGGTGCACGAAGTACCACACGAGCGAAGCGAGGAATGTCCCGAAGCCGAATCCGGACTGCATGAAGCCAGCCCCTTTGGGACGCGCACGATCGGGCCATGTTTCAGCAATCAAGGTCGCTCCCGTACTCCATTCGCTTCCCATGGCCATGCCGGTGAGAAACCGCAATGCGATCAGGGACTCCACGCTCCAGCTCAAGGCGGTGAACCCGGTAAAAAAAGCATAGCCGAGAATTGAGTAGATCATCATCCGCTTGCGTCCGATATAATCGGTGAGTGTGCCGCCGATCACACCGCCCACGCCCCAGCCGAGCAGGGTGACGCCGATGGTCAGCCCGGCGTAAGCCCCCAACTGCGAGCGGGCCTCCGGCGGGAGGAGAGTGGTCAGGATGGGCCCAATCGCCACGATGAGCGCAAAGGTTTCGTACCCGTCAAAAATCCATCCCAGAAAACTTGCCCACAGTACGCGCCAATGTTTGGGTGTGAGTCCCTGATACCAGGAACCTTTCTCCACTGACGTTGCAGCTGCACTTTCGGCCATTGCTCGCACCTCCTTTTCTGAAGTAAGCAAAACGATGATAATTATTTAATGTGACAGTAGGGTCCTGTCAATAGAACGTTGAAAGACGTTCCCGTGTGCCGGAGCTTGACAGGGGAAGGACGGAAAAACAAAACGCAGCTAAGATTCGCCTTCTCTCTTCTTCGCCTCCATGTCCCGAAGTTCCCTGCGGAGGATCTTTCCTACGATGCTCTTGGGAAGGGCGGCGATGAACTCAACCAGCTTGGGTACTTTGTAGCCCGCAAGTTTTTCTTTGCAGAAGTCAATGACTTCTTCCGCCGTCATGGTTTGGCCCGGTCTTGTAACAACAAAAACCTTTACGATCTCTCCGCGATAGGCGTCAGGAACGCCGATGGTGCATACTTCCATAATCTTCGGGTGCATCATCAGAAGCTCGTCGATCTCTTTGGGATAGACATTGAAACCGCTCGCGTTGATGACATCCTTCTTGCGGTCCACAATGGTGACATATCCGTCCTCATCCATGAAACCGACGTCGCCCGTCTTGAGCCAGCCGTCCTCCATGACTATTGCCGTTTCTTCCGGTCTCTTGTAATAGCCCGTCATGACCTGCGGGCCTTTGAAGCATATCTCACCGATTTCGCCGGTCTTGAGCTCGTTCTTCCCTGTCTCGAGGTCCACGATTCTTAGGTCCGTGTTCGGCAGGGGGATGCCTACGGTTTCCGGTTTTTCCTTTCCACCCCAGGGAGTAGCTGTCCCCATGGGGGTGATTTCCGTCAACCCGTACACATTGATCAAGGGCGCATTGCGGACTTTTTTCAGCTTCTCGATGGTATCTATCGCCATGGGAGCCGCGCCGGTAATAAAGGCCTTTACAAAAGAGAGATCCATATTGACAAATTTTTCACTATTCAGCAGGGCGACAAAAATCGTGGAAACGCCCGGCAGCAGGGTCGGCTTGAACTTATCGATGAGGTCGAGGATCTGGCCGGGCTCCGGCCGGGGAACCAGTATATCCACCCACGCGGCATAGACGCAGGTATTGTGCATACCCGTCCAGCCCGCCGCGTGAAAAAATGGATAAATGGCGAGCATCCTCTCTTCTCCGTCCTTTCCGGCGCTGAACCACATGCGGAACTGCTGCGTATTGAAAGAAATATTGGCATGGCTCAGCATGGCCGCCTTGCTGACCCCCGTCGTCCCCCCCGTATAGATGAGGGCTCCCAGATCGTTGAGTGTCGCCACATTGCGGACAGGTGTGTCCTCTTGGGCATCGAGCAAATCCATGAAACGGTACATCCCCTCCTGCGGCGGAACGTCCGCCGGCGGGAACGCGGGTTTGAGGGGCGGGGGAAGATAATCACTCACAGAACAGAGGATGACTGTTTTTGCCTGCGTCCTTTCCTGCAGTTTCTTGGCCACGGGGAACATCACGTCGAGGGTGACCAGGAACGTAGAATTTGAATCATTCAATTGATAGGAAAGCTCAGTCTCCGTGTAAAGAGGATTGTTCATCACCGTAACGGCGCCTATGCGGAATGCGGCAAAATCAGCGATCACGATCTGCGGGATATTGGGGAGAACCATGGCCACCTTGTCGCCTTTCTTCACGCCCACGGAAAGAAACGCTTTAGCAAACCTGTTGACCAGGCTTTCGAGCTCCTGATAGGTGATCTCTGTACCCATGAAAATGAGGGCCGTATGAT
Organism: Syntrophaceae bacterium; assembly: GCA_003142635.1. GTDB lineage: Bacteria > Desulfobacterota > Syntrophia > Syntrophales > UBA2185 > Fen-1135. The sequence continues at coordinate 13,685 of PLMX01000109.1, forward strand.
TCGGAAACCTCCTGGCCGTCCTGGTGAGAACCTCAGGCATGGTTATTTTTTCAAACTGGATTTCTGGAGGTACGCCGGCAGGATAATTCTTGTGCCAAATCCTCGTAAAGCTCATGATAGCCCCCTTCATTTGACAGTCGAGCGCTTCTTGATATTGATAATAAATTTCTTTTTTACAAGAGGAGAATAAGGGGCTCGGTACTTATATGTCAAGAGTGTTTTTTCAAAAAAATGCAGCGGGCGCTACTATAGCACCGGAACATGCGATAATTAATCGTATTGATTCACGTATTCTTCATTTGGAAAATCAGGTAATTTATGCGAGATTGCAGACGTAGCTTCGCAGCAACTTTCAAGAATTGTAAATGTCAAATATGTTTTCCATTGACTATCTCGCAAAAAAGCCGATCCCATTCCTTTGGACTATCGCTCTTCTACTCAATTTGATCATCGGTGTTATTGATTATCTGACGGGTTACGAAATAGGAATGGAAGTATTTTATTTGATGCCCATAGGTCTTTTATCCTGGTTAGTCAGTAGAAGCGCAGGGATTACTATGTCGGTTATCAGCACGGCGACGCTCATGACTGCAAATTATCTCGCCGGAAAAGTTATTGCGAATTATTTTATTTATTCCTGGAATATTTTTGTCCATGTCGGTTTTTTTCTGATAGTAGCGTATTTGATATCCATGGAGAAAATTATTTCGGATAATAATAAAATACTCATAGACAAACTCCAGAAGGCCATTGATGAGATAAAAACACTGAGCGGATTGTTACCAATGTGTTCCGCCTGCAAGAAGATTCGTGATGATGATGGCTACTGGAAGCAGATAGAGCATTACATCAGTGAGTATACGGACGCAAGATTCAGCCACAGCATTTGTCCGGACTGCAAGGAGAAACTTTATCCCGGTCTCGGAAGGAACAAGTAAACGAGTTTAAGGCCGTACAGAAAAAGCGGTAGAAAGAGAAGTGGCAGGGAATGGCTTACTGGATATCAATGGAAAGATGGAGAAAAATCAGATGCCGATGCCTTTAAGAAAAAAAGCATCAGCATCAAACATTAGCTGGTTAAC
>PLMX01000053.1 GCA_003142635.1 Syntrophaceae bacterium
AAAGAGACTCTTCTCCCCGTTTCATAGGTCCGCCGCATGGCGTGACCGACATGGGACAATAGAGGGGGTGCAGGACCCGCAGTTTTTGCAAAAAAATCGGGTTGCGTGGCGAAGGGAAAATCGACGTGGCGGTTCTTACCCGTTCTACAAAGCCCAAGGCATTGGCTCTCCACATCTCCGTGCAGTAGCGCACGCAGCGCCCGCACTGGATGCAATTATCGTTTCTGAAGGGGTAACGGACTTCCTTTACACCACAGCGAACGGCAACATCCTGGATCGCCTTGGAGTTGGGCGCCTGAGCAACAAGCAGTTCTGCGATGTTGCGCCGAAGCTTCTGGATTTTCTCCGTATTGGTGCGGATTACCATGCCTTCCTGCGCCGTCAATGTGCAGGAGGCGGTAACCTTCGACTCTCCGTTTCTCACGTTCTCCACAATGCAGATGCGGCATGCCCCCGTATCCTTGAGGGAAGGAACATGGCACAGATGGGGAATGCAGATCCCCCACTCAAGTGCCGCGTCAAGCACGCTCGATCCTTTAGCTGTTCGTACCGGAGAGCCGTCAATCGTCAATGTTACAGTTTGCATCATCATTCACCTCATTATGCGACTGCGATTGCATCGAATTTACATTCTGTCACACAAATGCCGCATTTCCGGCATATCTGCTCCTCAATGGCATGGACCTTCTTCTTTTCCCCTTTGATGGCATCGTGGGGACAGGACCGCAGGCAGACCCCGCAGCCGGTGCACTTAGCAGCAAGTATATCATAGTGAATAAGCTCCTTGCATACACCTGCAGGACAGCGCTTCTCGTCCACGTGGGCGGCATATTCATCGGCAAAATATCTCATTGTTGATAAAACCGGATTGGGCGCCGTCTTTCCCAGTGCGCACAGCGACGTCTCTGCCACGGTCTCTGCCAGCTCTTGCAGAAGGCTGATCTGTTCACGACTGCCGCGGCCTTCAGCGATATCGGTGACGATCTCCAGCATCCGATCCACGCCGACACGGCAGGGAACACACTTTCCGCAGGATTCGTCTTGGAGGAATTTCAGAAAATACTTTGCCAAATCCACCATGCAGGTTCCCTCATCCATGACAACCATGCCGCCGGAACCCATCATCGAACCCATCTTGTAGAGTGTGTCGAAGTCAACAGGGATATCAAATATGCTCACGGGCAGGCATCCGCCGGATGGACCACCGGTCTGCACCGCCTTGATGGCCTTTCCATTTTTAGGTCCTCCTCCGATTTTAAAAATGATATCATGCAGCGTGGTTCCCATGGCAATCTCGACAAGGCCGGTGTTCTTTACTTGCCCTGTGAGGGCGAAGATCTTTGTGCCCTTGCTGCCCCTGGTTCCCTTGGAGGCAAACCAGCCGGAACCGTTTAAAATGATCGAAGGGACATTCGCCCAGGTCTCTACGTTGTTCAGAACGGTAGGCTTGTTCCAAAGTCCTTCCTTGACGGTGTGAATATCCTTGGGGCGCGGCTCCCCGACTTTGCCTTCCAGTGAAGCCATGAGTGCCGTCGATTCGCCACATACGAAGGCGCCACCGCCCCGGGCGACCTCCACATCAAAGCAAAAGGAAGAACCAAGAATGTTCTCGCCGAGAATTCCCATCTCCCGGGCCTGCTTCACAGCCAGCTTTACATGCTTCACAGCCAGCGGGTATTCTTTTCTAACGTATACGTAGCCCTGACGGGCACCTAAAGCCCAGGCACCGATCATCATTCCTTCGATAACCAGATGCGGGTTTGCCTCAAGGACGCAACGGTCCATGTAAGCCCCCGGGTCTCCTTCGTCGGCGTTACAGACCACATATTTCTCGTCTTCAGGCACAGACCGCGCCTCGGCCCATTTTCGGCCCGTGGGGAATCCTCCTCCCCCGCGGCCCCTCAGACCTGACGACTTGATTTCTTCAATGACAGCCTTTGGAGATATGCCCGTGAGAGTCTTCGCCAGAGCCTTGTATCCGCCGACGGCAATATAATCCTCGATGGAGCAGGGATCCAAAAGTTTATTGTACTTTAGAAGTTGACGGTCCTGTACGCTGTAAAAAGGGATCTCAGCCTCAGTTTTGATCTTCTTCCCGGTTAGAGGATCGGTGTAGAGGAGTCGATCGACGACCTTGCTGTTCTTCAGCGTGCTTGAAACAATCTCCTGGACATCGGCTGCCGTAAGATGACAGTAGAAAAAGTTACCCGGCTCCACGACCATTAACGGACCCTGCTCGCAGAAACCATGGCAGCCTGTGGTTCGCAGCAGAACTTCATGATCAAGCCCCTGTTTAACAATTTCTTTTTTAACGGCATCGATGACCGAGAGACATCTCGTAGCCTGGCAGCCAGAACCCCCGCAAATAATGACGGTTGAGCGGATTTTTTCTCTTTGGGCTACAACCTTTTTCCGAAGGTTTTCCAGTTCTTCAAAATGTTCTAATTTACGCATCGGATGCCTCCTTTCTCTTAGCACCCCTGGTTTTATCGATAATCCTGCGAAGCTTACCCGGGGTCATGTGGTCCAGGTACGATCCGTTCTGAACGACTATGGGTGCCAGGGCACAGGCGCCCAGGCAATTGACACATTCAACGGTGAAAGTACCGTCCTTGGTTGTCTCGCCGGGTTCAAGCTGAAGCTGTCCCTTGACCTGGTCGATCAATAGATCGGAACCTCTCACGTGACAGGCCGTTCCCGTGCAGATCGTGATCACATTCTTTCCCCGTGGCTTCAGGGTAAAGGCCTTGTAGAAATTCGCGACGCGGTACACCTCCATAAGAGGAACGCCCAGCTCCTTTGCCACAGCTTTCATGGCGTCTGCCGGGATGTACCCGCAGATTTCCTGCACGTCCTGCAGGACCTCAATGAGTTGGCCGGGCTGGCTTCGCCTCCCCTCCAGGATGGGATCTATTGTAGGCATGGACATTCGGACCTCCCTCATCAATTTATTATTGATCAGCGTTTGACTACCTGTTAAAATAATAAATGTAAATGCAGTTAGAATACACATGTAATGCCAATGATTCATTGGTATATATACACCTATTTTATTGCCTACTCATTACACATATAATATTGGCAAAGGAGGTAAGATGCCATGTCGCGACCGCCGATGACTCCATTTAAAAAAGATGTTCCGGAACAGTTCAACCCAGGCGATTTGCTTTCCTACCTCTGGCGAATCCCCCAGCATTCCGAGGTGAAACCAGAGAAGATTGAGCTTGCTCTCCGCGAGCGCATCAAGGAATTGAACTGCCTTTACGGAATCGCGAGGCTGGCCGAGCGCTATTACGATTCCATGGATGATTTTCTGAAATATCTTGTGGACTTCCTTCCCCCCTCCTGGCAATACCCGGAAATCACTTGTGCGCGCATCATCTTCGAGGATCGGACATACCGGAGCAAGAATTTCAAAATGACAAAGTGGCGCCAGTCGGCACAGATTCTTGCCTATAATGAACCCGTAGGTGAGGTGGCTGTCTTTTATCTGGAGGAGCGCCAGGCGGCTGATGAGGGCCCATTTCTCAAAGAGGAACGGGTTTTGATTGACGAGGTGGCTCGGCGGATCGGCGCCATTGCCATCCGTATTTCCGCTGAAAAAGAACTGCAGGTGATCAATAAACAGTTGAGCGTGGAACGCACGGCACTGCAGGAAGCAAACGCAGCATTACGAACAGTGCTGGCAAAAATTGAGGAGGAGAAACAGCGAATCTACAAAGATGTACAGGCGAACATCGAAAAGGTTATCATGCCGATTTTGAATGCCCTCGCCATCGAAATGCCGAAGAATCAGCGGAAGTACGTAGATATTCTGAAAAACAACCTGGAAGAGATCACCTCTCCTTTTATTAACCGTTTTTTATATAAATTTCAGTCGCTGACTCCCACGGAAGTCAGCATCTGCAATCTGATCCGGAACGGAATGAGGAATAAGGAAATCGCAGAGCTCCGGGGCGTCTCCGTTGCAACCATAAACCGGCACCGCGAGCACATAAGGAAAAAGCTCAAGATCAATAACAGTGACATAAATCTAACAACCTACCTGCAATCGCTACTGTAGCGAAATTGCTAACCCGAACCTATTTCTATTGATCTGTCTCTTCATTCATAAAGCGGATGATATGGTTCCTGGTCAAGATAGTCTTCAAATAATTCACAGATACTTTATTGTTATATTTTGTGGTCTTCCCGGATAATAACCCTGCTTCCTCCATGGATACTTGAGCTCCAATTCTTGGGAGCTTTAACGGATTTTAATCGATCGAGTTCACCGATATTTTTTAGTCTCTGATATATGAGTTGCCAGGCACAGGGTCGGTCGGCTCTAACCTCACACCGGTCTTCCCTTGAACCCCCGCAGGGACCGTTAAGCATATGCTTTGCACACCGTGTTATGGGGCATATGCCGCCATATTCATGGAGAACGCATTTACCGCAGGCAATGCATTTTTCCGTCCACGTAGCCCTTTCCTCGAGGATACCGATGAACTCCGTATCAAGGCCTGCATAAACCGGTTTGTTATATCGCTCGGCAATAGCTTGAACTCCCGCACCGCATCCAAAAGAAAGGACAACATCATTTCTGTTGATCGCATCTGCCGCCTTTTCTATGAAAATGTTATCACACTGCCGCTCAATCGTGAGTTCTTCAACCTCAAAAGAGAGGTTCTTCAACCTTGAAGCTATGCGCAGCGCCGACGCGTTGATGCTGACTTCTCGTTCACCCCCGGCCAGGCACACCGTGACGCACGTACCGCACCCCAACACCAGGACTTTCTTTTTGCCTTTCAATATATCGACGAGTTCGGGAATACTTTTCCTTTGTGCGACTATCATACATTCATCTCCGCA
>PLMX01000159.1:0-1342 GCA_003142635.1 Syntrophaceae bacterium
CACTTTTAAATTTTAGCTAACAACATTAATACGCACTCTCAGTTTCCAGTTTGTCTCACTGACCTCTTGCTTCTTTATTCTTGTTACGACAATATACCAGAAGCATAAAATCCATACCATATTGATTTCCCATTATTAATTGCTTTTCAATTTTTGTCGAAAATAGACCTTAATCCAGAGCGAATGATTAATGCGCACCCTGCGGGCCATTTTCATTGCTCATTTTCGACAAAAAATGAAAATATCTTTACTACAGAACGCATATAGTTTTCTGGAAGAAGCTCTCTCAAAAGCAATCCGGGCTGAAGAACAGCCAATTCAGTGGAAATATGCAACTCTTAACTTAGTTCAAGCTATAGAACTCTCTTTAAAGGAAAAGTTGAGGCGCGAGCACCCAATACTTATTTTCCAACAAATTGATTCGCCTAAGAATACTGTTAACCTTGAGGCTGCTTTGAGCAGACTGCAAAGCATCGGTAAACTCAACTTCTCACAATCAGATATGCATACTATTTCGAAGGCATCAAAATTACGAAATCTTATTGTCCACTATGAGTTCGAATTAAAACCGGAAGAAAGTAAACTTATATTTGCAAAGCTATTGGGCTTCATGTCTCATTTCCACACGATGCACTTAGATAGCCCTTTAGATGCAGTGCTCTCAGCCGATTTATGGCAAGAAGCACTAAGTATATTTGACTATGCTGAAGAGTTGTTCAATAGAGCCGAAGACATTTTCAAAGAAAAGGGATTTGATCCTTCACTTATATGGACATGCGCTAATTGCGAGTGGCCTGCCTTTGTTATAGAGGACGATATAAATACTTGCTACGTATGCGGATTTAGCTCTGAAATTGTTGAATGTGACAATTGCAGAGAATATTTCTATTATTGATGACTCTCATGAATTACAAACCGATTACAGAGAATTCAATCGATTCTGTAACGCTTGCTACGAAAAAATAATAAGGGAAGACGACAGATATTATCATGAGATGATGTCACATTTTTGGCACAAGTGACACCAGAGAATACCGCATAACCACTGCATCGATCAGACGAAGGTTAAAGTAGTGCGTTTTTCATCCAACATTTGAGCTTTAACCAATAATCTTAATTCAGGAGTTTATTATGGCGCTATTGAAGGAAGGTCTGGTCCCCATCGGGCGAACGATGTTTATTCCCAAGGACGGCGGCTTGACGAAGGACAGTCTCGAAGTTGAATCGAACGGCCAGTATCAGATTGTGGAAAGACCTGACCGTTTCGAGATCAAGAACACTGAATGCTGCAGAAGCATCATTATCAAGGTCAAGACAAAAGAGTGATCCTCCCCCAGCAGGA
>PLMX01000159.1:1391-11196 GCA_003142635.1 Syntrophaceae bacterium
GTGTTTTATGTGGCTCAATAATCCCTGGCAACGCAGGCGCTGAGGCGCGGGCAGTTCTTGTTCAAGGATAATCCACGCAAGGGGAATAGGCCAGCGGCCTGCAGGCACGATGATCTATTCATGCCTCCGGCTGCCAGTGAAGACGTCAGGAGACAACTTTCAGTATCCGGGGTGCATTTCTATCGGAAGACTCCGGCATGCTATTCGGGTAGCCGATTATGATAGGGGCCACTATCCTGCAGTTCTCAGGTATGCCTATTTCCAGCATGAACTCTGGATTTCTCACGTTTGTTCCCAAGCCTATCCAGCAGGTTCCCAATCCACGCGCTGCGGCAGCAAGCATGAAGTAGCAGGCAAAGAGGGAACAATCCACATCGAGCAACCGGTAGTCCCGGGGACCAACCACGTAAACCAGGCAGGGAGCATTGTAGAACACGTTGAATTCTTCGTTTCGCAGAATATCCTCGTACTTCTTGGCGGGAGAGTCGGGATTCTGCGCAATATCGGAAAGGAGATTTTTCTTGCTTTCATCTGAGAGTCTTTTCATGGTCTCCTTCCCGTTGATGACAACAAACTGCCAGGGCTGACCATTGCCTGAACTCGGGGCAAGACAGGATTCCCTGATGATATCCGTGACTGTCTCCAGCGGAACATCTTTCTCCTGATAATCACGAATGGATCGTCTATTCTTTAAGAGTTCCTGGAATTCCATGATAACCTCCTTTTGTAGATACGGCTTACATCCTGCATCACTCGCCTGAGCTTGGCAATAATTTTTTTCTTATGACGTGAATGGCTGTCGCCTTGAAGGAGGCCGTAAGATCCATGCCCTCGTGCATAGATAGGTCTTCGCGGGCATGATTGGTCACGTAGGTAACCAGGGGGAAACCACAATCAAGCTCTACTTTATAGAAGGTGCCGGAAGGGATAATCCTCTTTACCACACTGGAGAATACATTTCGGGCGCTGGTAATTTCCTTCGAGGAACCCGTCGACACAGTCACATTCTCCGGCCGGATGCAGAGAATCACAGATTCGCCGGGGCTTGCATCGCCCACGGCTTCAACCTCCCTGCCTGCGACGGAAACTGAAAATGTTCCTGCATTCCTTCTTATGACTTTCCCAGTCAGAATCGTCTCCGTCCCGACAAAAGAAGCAACGAATTCATCCACAGGATGGTTCATCACTTCTGCGGGAGGCCCTATCTGCATGATTTTTCCCTCATTCATCACGGCGATCTGATCCGACAGCCTCAGGGCCTCCATCTGATCGTGGGTTGCCATGATGCCTGTTGTTCTTGTCTCACGAAGAATCGACTCCAGGTCTCCCATCAGGGATTCACGGGTCGGCGGGTCGAGGGACGAAAAGGGCTCGTCAAGAAAAATGATCTCTGGCCTTATGGCAAAGGCACGCGCAAGGCTCGTCCGCTGCGCTTCCCCGCCGGAGAGTTTCCGCGCGGAGCGGTTGGCAAGATGGCCGATGCCGAAACGTTCCAGGTATTCCTCGACGATGCGTTTCACTTCGTCCCGCTTTACGTTGCGAATTTTCAAACCCGCTGCCACATTTTCAAAGACCGTTGTATCAAAGAGAAGTGGTTCCTGAAATACCATGGCAAGATTTCTTCGATAATCGAATACAGAATAATTTGAGCCTATCCTTTTCCCTCTGAAGATAATCTCACCCTGAGATGATTTCAAGAGACACGACAATGCCAAAAGCAACGACGACTTTCCCGCACCGTTCGGCCCGATTAGGCAAAGGACTTTGCCTTCGGGGACGCCGAGATAGGAAATATCCAAAACCGATACCCCTCCCCTTTTAACCTGGAGGTTTTTCGCCTCGAGTATGGATTTCCCGGAGTTCATCGCGGCCGTTCTCTCTGCTGGACATGTGTCAGGACGGCATTGATGAAGAAGGCGAGAAGCAGCAGAATAATACTAAGGGCCATGGCGATATCAAAATTGCCTTTGCTTGTCTCCATGACCGTTGCAGTAGTCAGGACGCGCGTGTATCCTTTGATATTTCCACCGACCATGATGGAAGCTCCCACTTCAGAGATGACCCCGCCGAACCCCGCCATGATGGCCGCCAGGAGCGGGAGGCGAGCCTCCTTGACGAGAATCCAAACCATCTGAAGGCGCGTTGCACCGAGGGCCAGAATCTGCAATCTTAAGTTTGCGGGAAGCTGCTGTATGGCGGCAAGGCTTATGCCCATGACTATGGGAGTAGCAATGACGGTCTGTGCCATGATAATGGCTGTTGGCGTGTAGAGAATCTCCAGAAAACCGAGGGGCCCGTTTCGCCAGAGGAAAATAGTAACAAAGAGACCCACCACAACGGGTGGCAGCCCCATCCCCGTATTGATCAGGCTGACCACTATCCTGCGGCCGGGGAATTGCGTCAGGGCAACCAAGGTTCCCACCGATACCCCGATTAGCAGGCTAATAAACGTCGCTATCCCGGATACCTTAAGGGAAAGCCAGGTAATACCTATGACTTCAGGATCGAGAGTGAACAGGAGAATAACGGCCTGCTTTATTCCTTCGATTATGATGTCCATAAACTATTGCCCTATAGAGAAAGCTCACATCATGTCATTTCGACCACAGGGAGAAATCTTTCTTTTCTTTCAATTCTTAACGGTGGGAAAACACGTTATCATTTGCCCAGTGCGTCCTCTTTCTTACCGGCATCCGGGAAAAACAGGGGCGAACCATATTTCTCCACGCCGAATTTTCTGATAATATCCTGAGTCTGCCTCCCGACCATGAAATCGGAAAACGCCTTTGCACCGGCGCTGTTCACCTTGGGCCATTTGGCAGGATTAACCTCGATGACATGGTAGATATTGAGAAGGACGGCATCCCCTTCCACCAGGATATCGAGGCCGAGGTTCTTCTTCAAAGCCAGATATGTTCCCCGGTCGGCAAGGGTATACGTTTTTTTCTCGGCGGCGACGCTCAGCGTCTGTCCCATTCCGAGGCCTGTCTGCTGGTACCACTTCTGTCCTTCCGGGTTTATCCCGGCAGCCTTCCATATGGACTTTTCTTTGGCATCGGTTCCCGAGTTATCTCCTCGCGACATAAAGACGGCACTTGTGGAGGCAATCTTCCTGAAGGCCTCGATAGACGACCTTGATCCCTTGATCCCCGCCGGGTCATTCTTCGGTCCTACAATAATAAAGTCGTTATGCATGACGAGCCTTCTGTTGACTCCATAACCCTCCGCCATGAACTTCTTCTCCGCATCAGGCGAATGGACCAGGAGCACATCTGCTTCTCCCTTCTGACCCATGGCCATAGCCTGGCCGGAGCCCACGGCGATTGTCTTGACAAAGTAGCCTGTACTTTTTTCAAAAACAGGCAAAAGGACGTCCAGAAGGCCAGAGTCCTGGGTGCTCGTGGTTGTTGCAAGAATAATATTCTTGTGCTGAGGCTGTGCAGCAATTGCGGGCAACGCACAGAATACTACGGACATGACGGATATAATCAGTGCAATCGAGCAAGTGCGATTAAGTCTTTTCATCATTTTACCTCCTGATAAACAGCATTATCTTTATGCGAATATTACAGCTACTTCTGTCCCTGCTCTTTCACCCACTCTTTTGAATTTGGGAAAAACAAAGGGGCTCCGAACTTGTCTTTGCCGAAATCACGGATGATCTTCTGACCTTTCTCCGGCGAGGTGAGCCATGCAACAAAGGTTTGGACGTCTTTCTCGTTCACCCTCGGAAATTTTTTCGCATTAACCGGTATGAGGGAAATATAATTCAGCAGCGCCTCATCCTTTTCGACGAGAATGACAAGTTTGATTTCCTTCTTCATGGAGAGATAGGTCGCCCTGTCCATCACCGTATAAGCCTGCTGCTGGTCTGTGTAGCGGAGCGTCGCGACGTTTCCCTCTGCTCCCTTCTCATAGATCTTATACCAGGCGCCGGAAGGCTTGATCCCCGCTTTCGCCCAGAGTTCCATTTCCGCCACATGGGTACCCGATCTGTCTCCACGGCTTATAAATGCAGCGCCTGTCTCAGAAATTTTTCTCAAGGCCTCCGTTGCGACGCTCAAGCCCTTAATGCCTGTCGGATCATTTACTGGACCAACGATGACAAAATCGTTGTACATCAGGGGAATTCTCTCGGTTCCGAAACCATCCCTGATGAATTTCTCTTCGAGGGATTTTGCATGCACCATAACCAGGTCGACATTCCCTTTCTCTGCGATCTTCAGAGCTGCCCCTGTCCCCGCACCCACATGCCGCACACGGATTTCCGTCTCCTTCTCGAATTGATCCTCCAGGACATTTACAATACCCGCATCAATAGGCCCGATCGTGCTGGCCATCAGGATAAACTTCCCGGTTTGCGCCATGGACGATTGCGAGAAAACCACGGTCAGGCAAAACAAGATACCCACCAACCACTTTCTCATTTGAAATTCTTTTTCCATAGATGTGTCTCTTTCAATCATGTCGTTGAATACAAAACTTTTCCTGAGTCCCTGAAGTCGTACCCGCCCAGCTTGTCAACGCGCTTCCGAAAATCCCTTGACTTGAGAACTTCAATAAGGGCCTGGATCCCTTTGCTAAAAAAGGTTGATTGATCAAGGATCATATCGAAGTTCTCGCAGGTAATGGGAACGAAAGAAAGACCCAGGAGTTTAGCTACTGCAGCCGTGGCTATGCCTATGTCGGCTTCCTTTGACAGAACAGCAAGACCCACTTCGAAATGCGTAAAGACCTCCGTATCATAGCCGGAGATATCACGAGTCGAAATACCCAGATTGTCCATATGGTAATCAAGAAGAACCCGTGTTCCGGATCCCTTCTGCCGGTTCACAATTTTCACCCCTTTTTTCGCGAGATCGGCGAATCCGCTAATATGCAAAGGGTTGCCATGAGCCGCGATCAATCCCACTTCCCTGCGGAAGAGATTGACTACTACAGCTTTTATATTAGGCAGGTAGGCAGACAGATAAGGAATATTGTACTGGCCGCTTTTTGCGTCAAGCAAGTGGGACCAGGCGATATCGGTAAAACCCATATTGAGGGCATTGAGTCCTTCTGTGCTGCCTGTATTTGCAGAAAAGATATAGAAATCGGGGTGACGCTTTTTTATATAAGTTTGCAGCATGTCGAGAATGGGATCGTTGCTTCCCGATGCAAGGAGTCCACCTTCTATCCGCCTGCTCTTCTGTCTTGCCTCTTTGACCCCCTGCTTCGCATTCGTTTCAATCCATTCATCAATTAATCTCTTAGGAAAGATCCACTTCCCCGTGACCCTGGTGGCAGGAATCCTTCCGGATTTGATGAGGCTGTATACCTGTTTTTCATGAATATCGAGGTAGCGGGCCACCTCCTTTGTGTTCATCACTTCCTCTGACATATCTCCCCCTTGGTGCAAAAATTGAACATTATCTAGAAAACTAATTCAAACATCCGCAGAGGTCAAGGGAATTCAGATAACAACAAAGAGCCCCGTTAATCCACCCGGGGCTCTTTTCAGTGTAATGGAACTTATGCAGCCAGATTAGAAACTAAGTGTCATTTTATGCGTCAAGAGATAGTCGTTACTGAGTTGGGCACCGGAATTGCTACCCATAAAGGCATCGCCCGCCCAGAGGTAGCCAAAGCCGACCATGTATGACAGGTTGTCATAGATTTTATAGGTTGCGCTGAGATCGAGTTCGCTCCCGATGCGTCTCGAGATTTGATTGGCGACTGCATCTTTATCCATATTGGCGACGGTGTAGCTCGCCTTTACATCAAGTTTCGGTAGCGGCTTGACGCCGGTGAAGAGCTGCCATGCAAATACGTTATCATTATTGTACGCGGGGAATGTAGTAGTTGTCAAACCATTCTGGCCCCCCAGCAAGCCATTCCACCTGCCGAGATCGTAGTTGAATAAGATCAGGCAGGGCTGAAAGTCGGTGCCGATCTTGGCTCCGCCTGCATAGTTAGTGGTCGAATTTATATCAGTACCCGACGCATAGAATGCCAAGGCACCTACATAGGCCGGTGCAAGATCAACACTGGCCATGATATAACCGCGCCAACCCTGGTACTCGTCATTCGTGCGGGTTGGCGGGCTTTCAACATTATACTCTTGTTTTTTACCCGTTAAGAAACCGAACTCGGTCTCGACATAAACAATGCCGAACGCCCCCCTGGCATACGGTTGGAAGAGCCAGTACTTTGCCTTGTACCCGGTGACAGGATTAACGTCAGTGGTGGTATCGAGGTAATACGTAATTTGTATACCGCCGTCACCCTTGCTCCACTTATACCCGCCGAGGACGGAATACTTTTCCGAGTCGTTATCCACTGCATAAGTGGATACCCCGACATTGCCTGCTGGACCGAGACTGCTGTAACCTTTTTTTCCCTCTGTCTTATCCCACCTAGCGCCCCAAAAGAAAGAACCGGTATCCCAATCCCACTTGACCCTCATGCCATAGTCCTGTTCGCCCGTGTCGCCAAATGCCGTACCCCATGTGCCCTGCGTCATGTATCCTACTCTTAATTCGCCAAAACCGCCGGGGACATTTAAGGTCACAAATGCATGCGTAAACTTGATATTCTCGGACTCCTGGTCATTGCCAGCAAGACTTGTTGAAGTCGGCGTTGCCGACCGGGGAGCACCCCATATCTTTTCCAGGGCGTCAAACCTGGTCGTCAGCATCAGGCCTTCCTGAACCTTGAAGTCTGTCTGTACCCTGAGCCTCTGCCAGGTATCGGATATGGATGCACCACCATTCGCCATCAGCGCGCGGTTGTTGTCATAGTAGCCCTGTGCAACATATGACCCGCTGAACTTGACATCCACCGCAGATACAGGCAAGACGAATGCCATGACCAGACCAATCGACAGTAAAACAATACAGACCTTTCTCATCATCTCCTCCTTTTCTATTATTTAATGATCTTCCCGGGCATGATTTGTGGAACGACCATTCATCTCTTACGGTCTGCATACTCTCAGAGTATTACAAATTGATGACAGCGTGACTAAGATTTCGTTAATTTAGCTTACGTTATGAAAAAAGAGCGCGGAAGGAGCAACCTCCTCGGACTTTTCACTTGAGACTTTGTATTTTTTATCGCAGAATAAATGCGATCTTCTATATAGGTCTATATAGATTTTGATGTCTTGTGATATGATATTATACACAACGACAATACCATTGCAAGCGAAAAAATTACAAATTATTACTAATTATTACTTTCATGTTTTCAGTATAATATTTATAGTAACTTCATAAAAAAACCGTTACTTTGAGGTTTACTGCATCATGGCAGGCCGGGCATGTTAAGTATATTCTCTTATTTTTTCGGATGAGTCTCTAAAGATCATACCGGTGAAGCCTGACCCCAAAATTTCAAAGGCGTATTTATGAAAAGGCTGTTCAGGATAATTATTCTTCTTTCCCTTCTGATCTCTTCTTCTTCACCGGCGGCCCTTCTCGCGAAAGAACCTCTGCCTGTTGATTTAACGATCCTCCATGTAAACGATACGCACGGCCGCATTCTGCCTTATATTGAAGAAACTTCAGGCGAAAGGCAGATGGTCGGAGGCGCCGCCTATCTCGCCCGTATGATCGAAGCAGAGCGGTCAAAAAATCGTGACGGCATTTTGCTGCTTTCCGCCGGGGACATGTTCCAGGGAACGCCCGTCTCCAATCTCTTCAAAGGCCGATCCGTGGCGGATGTGATGAGCTATCTGAAGTTCGATGCGATGGCCATTGGGAATCACGAATTTGATTGGGGAATGGATGCTCTCGGGCATCTTGTCGCATCTTCCGGATTTTCTTATCTCTCCGCAAACATAATGGATGAAAGGGGCAGATATCTCCCGGGCGTTAAGCCGTACATTATAGTTGAGAGGAAGAAAGTGAAAATTGCAATTATAGGCATGACCACGCCTGAAGTTCCCCGCATCACGGCACCCGGCCGCCTTAGACATATAACCGTGTACAGACCCGAGGACATTCTTCCCAGGATCATAGAAAAGGCAAAGGATGAAGGGGCAGTAATCATCATCATTCTTTCCCACCTCGGATTAGACGCAGATAGAGACCTGGCTCAGAAGATTCCCGACATCCATGTTATTGTAGGAGGGCACAGCCACACGGCATTGGAGAATCCCGTGGTGGTGGGCAACACAATCATCGTCCAGGCAGGCGCCTACGGATTATATCTGGGCGTCTTGAAACTCAGTGTAGATCCGGATACGGGAAAAATCATCCGCCATACAGAAGAAACAGCGCTCGAAAAAGTCATGGCCGACAAGGACAGGCCATATGATAAGGAGCTGGAAAGGATCATTCAAGCTTACTATGGCCGGATAGAAAAGGAATACAGCAAAGTTGTTGGTGAGACTTCCGTTCCTCTGGTAAGATATCACCAGCGCGAATCAAATATAGGAAATTTTATATGTGACACCGTGCGGAAAAATACTGGTACGGATATCGCCTTCATCAACAGCGGCGCCATCAGGAACAATATCCCCAAAGGGAGAATTACCCTGGAGCAGGTCTTCACCCTTTTGCCATTCGATAACAGCCTTGTCACCATGAAACTCACGGGAAAACAGATCCTGAAAATCCTGGAGCAGAACGCGAAGCTGGAGCACGGCATCCTGCAGGTGTCGGGCATGGGAATAAGGTACGATCTATCTGAACCGGCAGGCTCCCGGGTTCGGGAAGTATATATAGGAAGACAATCCTTAGATGCTGAAAAGTCTTATACGGTAACGACTATCGATTTCCTTGCCGCCGGCGGAGATGCATTTTCGCCCTTCAAGGAAGGGAAGAGCATCATATACAGAATGGCTCTAAGAGATGTACTTGTTTCCTATCTCGAAAAACATTCTCCCATCTCCCCCCGAATAGAGGGGAGGATTATCATGAACGCACCATTGAATAGTCTAAAATCTCATGATGAGGGGATAGCTTTTCCCCGTATCGGCTTCTCTGATCTGCAGCCGCAGCTCGACGGGCTTTTTCGACTCGCCGGGGAAGAATATGAACCCCTGCGCAATGTCGCCGGGCATGACGGAACGACGTTCGAGGGACCTCTTTTCCAGGTCCGATCTGATTTGTGCCTGAACATCGGTATCGCTCATTCCCTTTAAACCGCCGCCGGTGATTCCTACTGCCGCACCCAAGGCCGCCCCTTTCATTGCCGCATCGGCAACATTATGGCGAGATATAATGCCTATTGCCGCGCCGATGACGCCGCCGGCAATCCCGCCCAGCACTCCGTATTTCCCTGCTTCCGGGGCTACCTTTCCAAACTCCGTTTTCTTCTGTATGCGATCGTACGCCATCCTGTCCTCGAGCACGGGCCAGAGGTTATTATCTGCATCCACCAGGAACGTCTGACTGGCCACTATGTCAATCGGGTGCTTCCCTTTGTTATCGAAAATGACCCTTACAGGCATTAAACCCGCGCCCACGATATCAAACCCAAAAGCGTCCTCTGCTTCTTTCTTGTCGCTGTAAGCCTGAGCTGCGATGGTTGCCCCTGCGACCTCCTTTGCATTGGGATACGCTGCGGGCATTTTGAAGGGCACTACCTTCGATTCGTAGCTTGCACATCCCAGGACAATGGCAAAGACAGTAACCACGGAAATGATGCCGACGGCTTTCTTAATAAACATTGTTGCGCCTCCTATTAACCGTCTCATAATAGTATTGACATTATGATGCTGCATACTGTGTTGTTTCATTATTGAAATATGAACGAACACGATTGGGTGATTTTTGGATAAAACGAAGATGACTTATTACAGAGCGATGAAGTTGTTCGG
>PLMX01000025.1 GCA_003142635.1 Syntrophaceae bacterium
CATTTTATTTGAGGCAATTCGGTCTATCATTAAATTTTCTTTAAATCGTTTTTTTCTGTTATAATCGCGTGAAATTATCTAACCAATTCTTAATAAAATATAAAAGGAGAAGGATATGTTCGATTACATGATGACCAAAGAGCAAATCAAGATAAGGGACGAAGCGCGGGATTTTGTCAAATGGGTGCCGCGGCAAATGATTCTGGATATGGATACTGATAAAATCAAGTTCCCGAAGGAGTTCTTGCAGGAGGCCGGCAAGCGAAATTTGCTGGGGTGCCGCTATCCGAAAAAATGGGGCGGCCGCGATATGGATTGGGTGACCACCTGTATGTTAATGGAAGAAGTGGGGACGCTGGGTTATGAGTTTGCCTGTGTCTTCGGAGTCGGCGCAGAACTGGTCTGCGACGCGATTATCCAGCATGGCACTGATGAACAAAAAGAAAAATATGTGAAGCCGCTCTTGAAGGGTGAACTTTTTGCGGCGGAGTGTCTTACCGAACCGCGCGGCGGTTCGGACTTTTTCGGAGCCACAACAAAAGCGGAAGATAAAGGCGATTATTTTCTTTTAAACGGGCAGAAACGATTTATTGTCGGGGCAGAGGGAGCGGACTTTTTTCTCGTCTATGCGAAAACACATCCTGACGCCAAGCCTCAAGAGTCTATAACCTGCTTTATTGTCGATCGAACCGAAGGCGTGGAGGTTAAATATCTGTACGGTCTTATGGGATGCCGCGGCGGCGGAACCGGACGTTTGATTTTCCGTAACGTGAAAGTTCCCAAGAAAAATGTGGTGGGAAAGGTTCAGGGCGCTTATGCCGTTTTTAATACCATGATGATACCGGAACGTCTGGGAACCGCCTCCATGACAATAGGGGCCGCCCGTCCGGCTCTGGAGATTGCCACAAATTATACGGCGAGACGCAAGGCATTCGGACAGGTAATTGCACAATTCGAGGGCGTGAGTTTTCAGATTGCCGAAGCCGCGATGCTGCTGGATGCCGCGCGCGCCATGGCCTATGTCACCGCCAGGGCGGTGGATGACGGCGCGGATATGAATAGAATTCGGCGAATGGTTTCGCAAAGCAAAAAGTTTATCACAGAATCATGCCAGAAGGTCGTCCATAATTCCATGCAGGTAATGGGCGGCATTGCCTATACCAACGTTTTTCCCATCGAGCGCATCTACCGCGATGTCCGTTTGGCTTCAATCTGGACGGGAACCAGCGAAGTTATGTCCATGATAACAGCTCATGAGTGGTATCGTGAATATTTCGCGCAAAAAGCAAAGCAAGCGACCCGAGACAGTGAGCTCGATGCCGAGGAAGCTTCTGACGAAGAAAAGATTTATGACGATGATGATATGTGGAAAAAGGGATGGTAAATTTCCACTATGAAATATGTAACATTAAAAATAATGATTGTTTTATGTATCCTGTCACTTGCCTCACAGGCAACGGCATGGCATGACCAGACTCACCTTGCGATCTGCAAAGCGACAGGATTTGACATGTGGTATCACTGCGCAGGTCCCGACATTGCCAAAATTAAAGCAGGCAATATCGAATCCTACAATCACTGGTTCAACAATTCTGCTGAGGTCGAAATAACGCCGCAAATGGTTATGGATCAGATTGAGCGTTATAATAAAAGGAACAAGATTCTGGATCCGGAAGGACACATTTTGGGGGCGATTATCGCTTCCTTGCGCGCCTACGAGAAAGATCTTAGGTCGGGCAAATACGCCCTGTATCATCTTGTTTATTGCGCACATTACATAAGCGACCTTTCCATGCCGCTGCATAACATCGCTTACGATGATTTCAATGAGGAACATCACAACGCCAATGACGGCATAGTGGAAGACACGATTCTGAAAGAGCCGGAAAAAATTTCCAAACATATGTATCCCATAACCTTGAGAAAAAAAGATTTTGAAGCCGATCTTGCCCGCGAGATTGCGCGAGTTGCCAATCTCAGCCGCAAGTTGGGCTACAAACTGCGCGCGGAAAAAAGAGATATGACGAAGCAGGAAGCCTACATACAATTAGGTCACAGCGCTTCGCTGTTGAGAGCTGTTTTGCAACACTATAATCAAGTGCCTGCTTCAGCAAAAAGTGCCGTTAATTGATAAACAGAATTGACACCATGACCCACATATTAGGTGGTCAAGATTTCCTTGACATACGAGACCGCGTTTCTTATACTTTCCCCCACAAAAAGGAAGTTCTTATCAAAAAAAAGATACTCATTTTTACAGCAAAGGGCTTACATGCTCGGCATGGCTCTATATGCCTGACAGCGGAGGAAAACCACCTGTTGCGATCATGGCCCATGGTTTTGCAGGCCAGAAAAACTTTGGACTTCAACCCTATGCCGAACACTTCGCCTCATCGTTGCAGGTTCTCTCTCAAAATGGTCGTATCTCAACAAAAGATTATACCCTGGACTGACCAGTATAGTCATGGATCTGGTGGTGAAACTTGCAAGAATTACCCGGAATAAGGAACTACACGGAAAACGGGATTGAAAAAAGGTTGCCGGCGTCCAAAGCCCAAAGCCCAACGCCTAAAACCTAAAACCTATAGCAATGAGGAGGTTGATATGCCCGGTATTAAGGATTTCAGGGGTAAGGTAACGGTCATTACAGGCGCGGGGTCGGGTATCGGCAGGGCAACGGCCCTGGCCTTTGCAAAAAAGGGTGCGGACCTGGTCATAGTTGACAAGGAGGAAGACCGCATTGCGGAAGCGGCCGGGGAGATCGAGGCCAGAGGTGCGCGTGTCCTGGCAAGGAAGGTGGATGTGTCTGATCGGACCCAGGTGGAAGATCTTGCCAGGTTTGTGATAGCTGAGCGGGGCAGGGTGGATATACTCCACAACAATGCCGGTATAGGTGTCGGAGGGGGATTTGATTGCACAAGTTTGGAGGAGTGGGAGAGGATTTTTTCCATCAATTTCTGGGGTGTGCTCTATGGCATAAAGGCGTTTCTACCCCATATGATCGAGCGCAGGTACGGCCATATCGTCAACACATCGAGTCTTGCAGGGCTGTGCGCCATACCGGGGATGTCGGCCTATTGCTCTACCAAGTTCGCCGTGGCCGGTCTGGGCGAGTCGCTCAGGGCAGAGGTGAGGAAGTACGGCATAGGTGTGAGCACTATATGCCCCGGCATCATCAATACCCGTGTCGTGGCAGACGGATGCATGAATCTCAGGGAGGAGTCCCGTGCCAACAGAGAGGCTGTTGAGGAATTCTATAAGAAGTTTGGCTGGCCTCCCGAGCGCGTGGCCAGGGCCGTGCTGAGTGCGGTGAGGTACAACCGCTCCGTGGTTCCGGTGGGTCCGGAATCCTGGATCCAGTGGTTCGGCAAGCGTCTCTCCCAAAAAGGTTATGAAGCGGCGAGCGAGCTTGCGGGTAGATTACTCATGTAGTCAAGTTTTTCTGAATGAACAGATATGACAATGCATTAAGGAGGAGTGATGGAACATTTTAAAATGTACATTGGAGGGGACTTTGTTGACTCTGTAAGTGGGCGGATCAGAGAATCCATCGACCCGGGCATTGGTCTGCCCTTTGCCACGTTCGCGTACGGTAATACAGCCGATGCGGGAGCCGCTATCGACGTTGCGAGAAAGACGTTCGATTCAGGTGTATGGAGCGGGATCACTCAGGAAGAACGCTCCCGGATCATCATGGACTTCTCCGACCGGCTGACCAAATACATTGTCAGGATTGCCTCATACGAGTCAATGGACTCAGGGGGACTCATAAACAGGACAGGTGCGGAGGTGATAGGCAATGCCATGACGGCACGGAACCTTGCCTGGTATGCCGCCCACACATTCAAATGGCATGAAGAAATCCGGGTCCCCTGTTCGCTGTCCAGTCCTGGAAGAAATTACATCCGCCGGGAACCCGTCGGTGTGTGCGTGGGCATCATCCCATGGAACTTCCCTTTCAATATGGCCATGTGGAAGATACTCCATGCAATAACCATGGGGAACACGATCGTACTGAAACCTGCAACTGATACGACACTGAGCGCGCTCATCCTTGCCGAGGTGATAGCAGAAAGCAGGATACCTAAGGGCGTGGTGAACATCATCACCGGGCCGGGCAGCGAGGTTGGCCAGGCCCTGTGTACGAGTCCGAAGGTGGACAAGATCGCATTCACCGGCAGCACCGAGGTGGGCCGGCAGATCATGAAGATGGGTGCGGATACCATAAAGAAGGTGACCTTGGAGCTGGGCGGAAAATCCGCAAACATCATCTGCGAAGATGCCAAAATGGATCTTGCAGTGGACGGCGGTCTGTTCGGCACGTTTTTCCATTCGGGCCAGATCTGCGAATCAGGCACAAGGCTCTTTGTTCATAAAAAGATATATGATGAGTACCTAGAGAGGTTCCTGAAGAGACTCTCGCAGGTGAGGATCGGATATCAGCTCGACCCTGCAACCCAGATGGGGCCGCTCGTAAATGAGATACAGCGCGCCACTACGGAAAAGTATGTCAAGATCGGAGTTGAAGAGGGCGCCAAGATTGTATACGGCGGGAAAAGGCCGGAAGGCGACCAGTTTGCAACGGGATTCTACTACATGCCGACCGTCTTTGCCGGAGTGGATAACAAGATGCGCATCGCCCAGGAAGAGATTTTCGGCCCTGTGGTGTGCATCATGCCGTTTGTTGATGACGATGAAGTCGTGGCCAAAGCGAATGACTCTATTTACGGGCTCGGCGGAGGGGTATTCTCAAACGATATAGGGCGTGCAGAAAGGATTGCTGCTCAAATCAAGACCGGCACCGTGTGGATCAACGACTACCATGCCTTTGCCGATATCATGCCCTTCGGCGGCTACAAGCAGTCCGGCATAGGCAGAGAATTCGGGGAATACGGGCTCGGTGAATACACGCAGATAAAGAGGGTCCATATCTGTCCATTATCCGAAGGCATACAGAAATATACCTTCCCGATCATGCTCGATTACCAGCAGCCGGCCCAATCGTTTATGTTTGAGGGACCGACAAAGATCATTGGCGGCCCTGACAGCATCATAGCGCTGCAGTACGAGATATCCAGGCTCAACTGCAAGCGGGCCGTCATCATAACGGATAAGGGCATACGCGAAGCAGGCCTTCTGGACAAGGTACAGAAGGCTATCGGCAGCCTGTGTGTCGGCGTATTCGACGAGGTCGTGGAAGATTCGGGATACAAGGTTGTGGACAAGGCAGTCGAGTTCTGCAGAAGCGTGAATGCCGACATCCTGGTGAGTCTCGGCGGCGGAAGCTCCATAGACACGGCAAAAGGTGTAGCCGTGACCCTGACGAACGGAGGAAAGGCCATCGACAACGTCACCATCTACAAGCTCGTTGACCCGCTGATCCCGCATATTGCAATTCCCACCACCGCCGGTACCGGAAGCGAGGTGACCAATATCGCGGTCATCAAGAACGAGGAGATAGGCCGTAAATTCAATATTGCGGAAAATGTCATCTATCCGAATGTAGCCATACTTGATCCACATCTGACCGTTAGCCTCCCGAAGATACTCACCGCAGCCACGGGGATGGATGCGCTCTCCCATGCCATTGACGGGATGTGCTCCATCATGAGGAACACGATCTGCACTGGACACGGACTGAATGCAATTCGGTTGATCGCGAAGTACCTGCCCATCGTTGTGGAAAACGGTAGCGACGTGCAAGCACGGATGCAGATGCAGCTTGCAGCGTCAACAGCCGGTTGGGCTTTTTCAATACCATCGACCATACTTACCCATTCCCTTGCCCATGCCATTGGCGCAAAGTACAAGATCCACCACGGCACCCTGTGCGGCCTCTTTCTCCCGCATGTTATGCGGTTCAACCGAGACTACTGCACTGATGAGCTTGCAGCAATTGCTGAGGCCATGGGCATAAAGGTAGATGGTATGTCGAAACAGGATGCCGCAGGGGCGGCCGCTGACGCTGTAGCCGATATGATCAAGAAAATAGGGCTTCCAACGCGCCTGAGCGAACTGGGCATAGCCGAGGTCGAGATCGGCATGATCGCGCTGGATGCCATGACAGAGATACCCACGCTGGCCAATCCGCGCAAGTGTACGGTGGAGCTTATCGATGGGGTCATCAGGCAGGCCTTCTGATAGTGCTTGAACATAGGGGGCGGGGAGGACATAGATATCGAAGGTTGTTCCTATCATGCAGGACAACCTGAATACGTGAACGTAATTTGTATTTGATAAGATTAAAATCAGGGACGATCTGGAAAATCATCCCGAGGAGGATTAATGCAGAACTCTATTGAGAGACTCAAATTGAAAAAACGAAGTGCATTGAATTTTGTAAGTCGAACAATCCCGCACAGCGGAGGGTATAATACCCCAAAGCTTGCTTTGGGGTTCATACCCGTGATTTTACATTTTAGATTCAGGCGGAATCATGATGAGAAAAATATTTTAAAGATTTGCGGCATTATTGCTATATGCCTTCTTCTGGGAAGCTGCACTACAATGATTGATAGGCACTTCAAGGGCAAGCTTGATGCGTCTCAGGGGAATATCACTCTCGCGGGACTTAAGGAAACGGTCACTGTGCGCCGAGACGCTTATGGTATTCCCTTCGTGGAAGCGAAGAACATGGAAGACATGGCCATGGCCGTAGGTTATGTGCACGCCTCCGACCGGCTCGCCCAGATGATCGGCATGAAGCTGATATCGGAGGGACGTCTTGCCGAGATGGCCGGACCGGCCGTGCTTAATCTGGATATTTACATGCGCACCATGAACCTCAGGGGCGCGGCGGAAACTCTCTATAAAAATGTAAACCCTGAAAATCTCCGGCTTCTGGAATTTTATAGTAAAGGCGTTAATGCTTATCTCGACCAGCATAAGGACAAGTTGCCGCCGGGCCTCGCTCTGGCAGGCTACAAACCTGAAGCCTGGAAGCCCATTGATTCCGTCAAAATATTTGCCCTGGTGAATTTTGGTCTGTCCTTTAATCTCCATGAAGAAATTGCCGCCTTGAATATCGCTCAAGCCGTAGGCGCCGAGAAATCGGCCTGGCTGCTGCCCATCTATCCCGATGAGCCAATTGCGTTCGATGAGGCCGCCAAGCTCAAGGGCGTTGATCTGAACAAGGCCGCCGAGAGCGTGGCGGGAATAGCCGGACTTCAACCGCTTTTGAGTTCCGTGGGCTTAAGCGGCACTGCCGCTTCCAATAATTGGGCAATCAGCAAGGAAAGAACAAAAAACGGCGCGAGCATTTTCTGCAGCGATATGCATCTTCCTTTAAGTATGCCGTCCATGTGGAACATGATACATATTCGGTGCGGCGCCTATGATGTCGCCGGGATGAGCATAGCAGGCGCCCCGATTGTTGTTGCCGGATATAACGGCCATATAGCCTGGGGCATGACCATGGTCATGGCTGATAATCAGGACTTGTTTCTTGAACAACTCAAAAACGTGAATGGCAAATTGCATTATTTGTATAAAGGAGAGTGGCTGCCCGCCGCAGAGCACAAAGAAGTTTTTAATATCAAGGGCAAGTCGCCCGTCACCCTGACTTTTTACGATACAGTACACGGGCCGCTTATGAACGAAGCGCTGAAAAAAGAGCCGATTCATGTCATTCAGGCAAAATCCATCGATCTTCCTTACGGCGTGGCTTTGAGCCGAACGGTTCCCACCGCGGATGACGACAGCATGAATGCTTTCTTCCAACTGAGCTTCGCCAGCTCGGTGGATGAAGCGATTCCGATAATAAAAAGGATAAGATCAATACCGCTGAACATGGTATTCGCGGATAAGGATAATATTGCCTGGCAGGTAATCGGNNTCCTGGTACTGGCCGGAAAGAGCCGAGCGCATTATCCAGATGGCATCGGCAACGGATAAACATACGACACAGACCAATATGGATATGCAGATGGACACATACTCCTTGTTTGTACCGAAGCTCAAGGACGTTATCCTGAAAGGGGAGTTGGCCGGAGATATTATGAAAGAAATAGGCAGTTGGAAGGATGAAAAAAAAGCGACGCGGGCGCGCCTTGCCCTTACCATGCTGCAAGGCTTCAATGGTGATATGAAGGCTGATTCAAAAGAGGCGGCCCTGATGGGAGCATTCTTAAACTGCGCAACGAAAAATATCTTTCTTGACGAGTTGGGTCCTGTTGATTCCAAAGCATGGAAGTCGTTTCTTATCGTCAACAACGAAAGCTATAACGCTACTTGCGACCATCTTCTTGTCCGGGGTGACGAGAGCCCGTTCTGGGACGACATAAATACGCCGGAAAAAGAAACCAAGGCGCAAATCATCGCGCGCTCACTGGCGGATGCTGTCGCATTTCTGGAATCAACTTCAGGTAACGATCCCGGCAAATGGAGCTGGGGTGCTCTGCATACATATACATGGGAAACCGATACTTCTCAAATGGCGCCACATCTTGGTTTTATTGAACGCATGGCGCTGAAAAGTTTGTGGTCATATTTCAACCGGGGCCCATATCCCGCCAAGGGAGATATCTTCACGCTGAATGTATCTAACTATATGATGGGCAAGGATTTCAACACATGGCTGATTCCTTCCATGCGCATGATAGTGGATTTCAGTCAGGAAGAGCCCATGCTGGCGGTTAACAGTTCCGGCCAGTCGGATAATCCTTCTAGTCCTCACTACGACGACGGAATCAAGGCCTGGCGGGATGGAAAGTATATCCCGTTTCCTTTCAAGGATGCGGCTGTTAAAGATCAATATCAAGATGTGATGCAGTTTAACCCGTCCGCGATAAGGCAGTAGCGCTCAAGGCAAAAGTAAGAATAAATAGGGACATCTGTTGTCCCTATTTATTCCCTTGATCAGGCCGAAACGGTTTCGTCTTCGTGTAGATTTCTGGCAGAAAACATCAAGGCTCCCTGTTTAAAGATCATCTGTTCTTATTGTTGAAACTCCAATTCCGAAAGCGAAGCGTAGCGGAATTGGTAAGTTGAACAATCCCGCGCAGAGGAGGGTTTAATACCTCGCAGCTTGCTGCGGAACCTGTTTCCAAAGCTTGCTTTGGCGTTCATACCCGTGATTATATTTTCTTCCATCATAATTTATGTCTTATCAATATCAAATCAAAAACGGCTGGCATTTTCCGGCGGGATCGGATAGTAATACATGTTCAAAAATTATTAGCCCTTTCCAGACGCTTTTCAAGTCTAAAAACAAGGGTTTTAGGAGTTTATCATGTCTTCAGAAAAGAAAAATTCTCAGTTCCGCGGCGCATCCAGATATGTTTTAGATGATGAGCTGGCGGAAATCGTAAATGTTTCCATGGCCCTGGAAATGCCCCTTCTGCTCAAAGGAGAACCGGGCACAGGAAAGACCATGCTGGCCCATGCCATTGCCGAAAGCCTGCAAATGCCCCTCATTGTTTTGAACGTCAAATCAAGCATGAAGCTTATCGAGGCACTGTATCAGTACGACACTCTGACCCGTCTCAATGACAGCCGTTTTGGCGATTCCAAGCGGGATGTGAGCAGTATTGAGTCCTATATCAAAATGGGTAAGATCGGTCAGGCTTTTATAGCCGATAAAAGGACCATCCTCCTGATCGATGAGATCGACAAGGCCGACACGGATTTTCAGGACGACATGCTGGACGTCCTCGACCAGATGCAGTTCGATATCATCGAGATCGACAAGACGATCAAAGCCAAACACCGTCCCGTGATTGTCATCACATCCAATGCCAAGAAGGATCTTTCCGATCCGTTCCTCGGGCGTTGCAATTTTCACCATATCGCTTTCCCCGATCCCGATATGATGCGCCTGATCGTGGACGTTCATTTTCCCAATCTGGACGAGGAACTGGTCGATGTCACTATCGGCACATTTTACCGTCTCCGGGAACTGCGGGGGATTGAAAAGAAACCGGCCACACGGGAATTGATCAACTGGATTCGCGCCCTGAAAAGCGATCCCGATTTTAAGCCTAAAATGCTCAAGCAGGGAAGGGTGCCCTTTCTGGGAATCCTCTTCAAGAAAAGCGCCGACCTTCATCAGGCAATTCAACAAGTCACAAAAGGATAGAATTGAGGTTTGAATAGTGTTTGTTGATTTTTTTTATACGTTGAGAGACCGGGGCATACCTGTCACACCAACTTCTTTCCTGCGCCTGCAGAAGGCCATGAATATGGGGCTCGTTCATTCCCTCGACGAATTTTATACGGCTGCCCGGGCCATTCTTGTGAAAAGCGAGCGGTATTTCGATACGTACGACCAGGTATTCGCCCACCATTTCCAAGGCGCTTCTTTTGAAGATCCGACGGCAGTGGAGTTGACGGAAATTGCCAGATCCTTGCTCGATGAGTGGCTGAAAAATCCGGAAGAAATGGCTGACGCTCTGGGCATCGATAAAGAGACCCTGAAAAATATGACGCCGGAAGAACTGATCCAATATTT
>PLMX01000231.1 GCA_003142635.1 Syntrophaceae bacterium
GGTGTTTTATGTGGCTTAATAACGGTCGGGTGGGGGATTTTGGGTGGCCATCCGGGCTCGGGACGCCACCTTTCATTCAGTAATCAGCAAACCTGAATAGATCGAATTCGAGTGATACATTTTCCGGGGGCAGGTTTCAGACCTGTTAGCAGTTAATTGAGAAGTGTTCTCTATTTCTACTTTCCAAATGACCGGGGCCATGGCGGTTAGGACATGGCCCCGGGATATATTTGAAACGTTAGAAATATTTTTTCAATTTCATCCTAATTCGACAGACCTTTCATGGTCGTCAAATTGGGACTGATTGTTAACTTTGCCTGTGTCTTGGCAACAACATCCGCCGCTGTGACGCCGGGAGCGGTTTCTTCCAGAATCAGACCAAGACCCTCCGGTATTACACGAATAACGGCCAGTTCAGTGACAATCACGTTGACAACGCCCTTTCCTGTAAGCGGCAGATCACAAGTCACGAGGATTTTTGGTTCACCATCTTTGGAAGTATGCTCCATGCCCACGATAACTTTTTTGGCGCCTGATACCAGATCCATCGCACCACCCATGCCCGGGACCATCTTGCCCGCCCGGTAAAGATGATTGGTTAAAATTCGTCCGGCCTTTTATTTGGCCGGTTTGGGATAAAATCTCTTTTTCAGGCTGTCCCGCAGCTCGCCTCGCAGATCCGGGTGGGCAATGTTAATCAGATCTTCCGCCCGCTGCCGCCGCGACTTGTAGCGGAGATGGGCGATGCCATATTCAGAAACTACATAATCAGCAAGGGTCCGGGGAACCGTCACTGGAGATCCCACAGGCAATTCCGGAACTATAGCTGATAACAGGTTGCCGTCCTTCAGAGTCCGGGCGGCGGAGATTAGGGTGATGCCCTTTCCGCCTTCGGAATACGCCGCGCCGATCATGAAATCCAACTGACCGCCTGAGCCGCTGATCATGCGGTGCCCTACACCCTCGGAACAGATCTGCCCGCTGAAATCAACCATCAGCCCCATGTTAATGGCAACTAGATTGGGATGCTGTGCGATCAGCGCTGGATTATTGGTATAGGAGGCAGGGAAAAATTCACACGCGGGATTTTCTCTGACATAATCGTAGAGCCCCTGATCGCCGATGCAGAAGGTGGCGACGGTGATCCCCTTGTGTAGAGGCTTTCGGGCGTTGGTCACGATGCCCTTCTTCACCAGATCGGGAAGTCCGATAGGGAACATCTCGGTCAGGACCCCAAGGTCGTGCTTGCCTTCTAGACCGGCGACCACGGCTTCGGGAATCCCCCCTATACCCATCTGGAAGGTGTCACCGTCCCTCATGAGTTCTAGGACATGCCCGGCAATCTTTCTCTCCCGTTCACCCGGTTCGGCCCGCTTAAAGGCTGGAATGGGCGTGGAATGCTCCACGAAGAAATCAAATTCAGATACATGTAGCCAGTTCGACCCGAAAATCGTCGGCATTTGATCATTCACTTCGGCGACGGTCACCCGCTGCTTACCCGACGCCCGACCCTCTCGGATAGCCTGCATGGTGTAGAAATTGGTCAATCCGAGGTTCACATATCCCTGCTTGTTAGGAGGCGTTGTCATACAGGTAAACACGTCGGCGAGCTTCCCGATTTTCCGGCCACTGTCGGAACTCATAATTGGCAAGAAATCCGGCTGCAGGGTGGCGTTGATCTTCCGGATGGTAATCATCCCGAAGGCAGGCATGTAATTGATATGGCCGTCGATGCCAGCCATGAACTCTGGATCGTAGAGTTTGCAGGGACGAACCTGTACGGCATCCATCATGTTGACGCCCTGCAGTTCTTTATGCCGGTTCAGAATGGCATGGTACATATCGGCGGAACAGGCACCGATGCCCAGAGCTGTGATGACTGTATCTCCTGATTTGATCTGTTTTGCCGCTTCTTCCATTGAAACAGTCTTCTTCTTGTATTCATCCTGCCACTCCATTACTTCCGCCTCCTTATTTTGTTTGATTTATGTTTGCCCTTTTCCAAAGCTCTCACTGCCGGGACGCCGGCAGGATAACACTTGTGCCAGATCCTATCAAATCGCGTGGTCCCATCCTTTTCGACTGATGAATGACGGCTTTATCTCTCGGTGATATCCACTTCTCGTTTTCCGTCTCCCGCGCCATTGCCGGGAATGAGTTCGGGATCAAGGCTTTAGGTAACTAGCCTTCCTAGTCTTAAGGTACCCTTGGCTCAATTCCATTGACTTCTTTCAAGAAACGATTGCTGTGGAATTTATTATACTGTATCAGAAAAATTTACAAAAGATTCACTCCGGCCAAATTTTAATTTTCTTCCTTTTCGATTTGCGTTTGAGATGTACGCCATATTGGGCATTTGAGCAAGTGAAAACTGCAGAAAAAATTAAACGGAATAATAATCGGTAAAAATGTGTTTTCCCAACCTCATCTGACGGTACAAGTTTTGTTCTTGATCCTTTTAGAAAACCATTGACGGACTCTTCTAATGTAGTATAATTCAGCTATATTTCCCTCTGTTCTTCTCTCCTTCTGGAGAGAGGTTATTCCAGAGAAGCCCGAAGCCGATCTTGCCAACTCAATCGCTTTGGGCTTTTCTGCTCTTACAAAGCCTGACGATAACGTAAAAAGTAAAATTTAAGATATCCATTTGAAGTGTTGCATGCAGTCGTCGAATCATCAAAACGACATTCCAAGAAGGTAGTCGCAGACTGCATGCCAGGACAATAAGCTGTCAAGACTTTGCACGTTTCGTATAAGCGTCATTCTGTTACGAAGTTGCAGAATGACGCTTGAAGAACGGAGCCGCTACGCGGGGGCTATGGCGATTCAATCATGTCTTCGTAGTTTTTCCTTACAGAAGAGTATGTGAGTCAGGGTGACTGTTGTACGGTATGGACTGAAAGTGGTAAGTTGTGGTCGCCAACAACGGGGCAAATTGGTCTATTGGTGATCGGTCTTTACGGGGATGTAAGATTTTAGGCAATAGTAGGACATGGCGAAACAGGGTGTTCTTTTNNATCCTGAGCAACTGTTCCTGCCAGGTCTCCTGTCTGTCATTTTCTTTTGTCACGGTTTTGCCGGTTCCGAGGAACTCACGGCATGAGGCGATGTTGTCTTTGCGGTTTCTGTTTGCCAGCAGGCCGAAGTGGCGTATCCGCACATAGCGAGAGGGCAATACATGAAGCAGAAACCTCCTGATGAACTCGTCAGCCTTGAGCATCATGGTCTTTTAACGGTTATTGTCTGCATAATCCC
>PLMX01000054.1 GCA_003142635.1 Syntrophaceae bacterium
CTCCCGCACGGCATGATCGGTTTCAGTGCGACCAACGCCCCGGCCGCCGTGGCCCCCACGGGCGGCTGCACGGCGATGTTCGGCACCAACCCCTTTGCCATCGCCATTCCCGCGGGTAAGGAACGGCCAGTCGTTCTAGACCTAGCCACGACCGTGGTGGCCCGTGGTCGGATTGTACTCTATGCCAAGCAGGACAAACTACTGGAACCCGGATGGGCCTTTGATGAGGGTGGCATGCCCACCACAGACCCGCACGCCGCCTTGAGGGGGCTCCTCGCCCCCATAGGAGGCTACAAGGGCTACGGTATTTCTTTGGCAGTGGACTTCCTCTGCGGCGTGCTGACCGGTTCCAATTACGGGGCCCACTTCCCCGGCTTCCTGGCAGACAATATGGTCGAGCCGACCGATGTCGGGAGCATCTTTGCGGCCATGAATGTCGAGAGCTTCATGGACTTGCCTGAGTTCACGGCTGCCATTGACAGGGCGCTTCGGGAGATCAGGACCTCGACCAAGACCGATGGAGTGGAACGCATCTACATCCCCGGCGAGATCGAGTTCGAGATGAAGGCCGAACGCCTCGCAAACGGCATCCCGATCCCAGAGCCGGTGGTCAGGGACTTCATCGCCCTCGGCCGGGAGCTGGCCATCCCCTTCCCCGATGTCTAGTCTTTAAATACAAGTGTGCCATCAATTTTGTCATGGGATCCGTTCAATCATTCCTGATCTGAACCGTGATCCGAGATAAGATCGCATATTTATTGTACTATTACCTTAATTATCGAGGAGATGTCATTAACAATTACTAGTTGATCTTTACCAAAAAAGTGGTAATTTTCTAAGGCACATGTGCTTTCCGTGCAAACTCAGCAGGAGAGCGATAATTCAATGCCGAGTGTCTTCTGACACGATTATAAATAACTTCGATATATTCAAATACGCTCCCGCGAGCCTCCTGTCTAGTCTGGTACTTTTCAAAATAAACGAGTTCCGTCTTTAACGTAGGGAAAAACGATTCCATCAGGACGTTGTCATAACAATTCCTTGAAGAACTCATGCTCCGAACAAAACCATATTGCGCCATAAGATCCCAAAAAGCATAACAGGCATAATGGGTTTCCCGATCAGAATGGAACAGAGAATCAGATTCGGGTCTACGCTGCCTCTCGTTTGGCGGTTAGCGCCCTCAGTTGGAAGGTACTGGATAACCAAATTCTTCATCAAACGCTCCGCCATAGCATAGCCTATGTAAAGCAAGCCGACATATTCTCTTGCACCCTGTTTGTTTCTCTCAAGGGTTGTTGGATGAATTTACTCGCGAGCTTATTTATGGTAACAAGAAACCACATTGACACCGATCAGAGATGCTACTATTGATCCCGTATGCTCGGGGCGATGCAATCATTTCGACTACTGAGAAATGATTGCAGAAGTTCGGAAAGAATGAAGCGAAGAAACGTTTTTGATCGAAAGTTGAGGAAGGGGTTCCCTCTATAGACTAAGGTGTTGCAAGGGGCACGCCCTTTGGTTGAAGGGCAAAAGTTAATGGAACTGGTCTTCTCTATTTGACAGGGGGGATGTGTGAAGTAACATGCTATACTGCAGCTACTATAAATATCAGTTAGTTACGTTGTTTATTTTGCGCTCAATGATCCTTATTGCGGCTATTTATTTTGTAATAACCGCAACCATAAGCCGCAACCAAATCGAATACTTGGAGACGGTTATTGGGGTCCTTATGTGAAAGACACGGGGACTGATCATCAGAGATGCTCTTTGGGCGTGTGCACGGAATTAGACCCAGACGTCGCTCGAGGAGCATGAACGCATCTGAAAGGCTTGTTGCAGAGTCCCCTGAACCGTCAACAACTAGTGACTCGCCTATTGTACTAATTGAGATATCCAGGCCCCCGCCATGGCTGTCAATGCAGTAAATGCGCATTGTGGATCGCGAGAAATCGCACAGTTTTTCAAGAGGTAACAGGTTTTCATACACGTATGTTAACAGGGCGCCTTCTGCGATCCTCTCTTGGAGGCTAAGTCGTTTGAAGACGACCCCTTTTCCAAGGGTATCCTCAGTCTCAGAGAACGCTTTGAATAGTTCGCCTACTTGAAATGTCTTTGGGTTATAGTTTCTTTTGTTTGAGATACTCACTTGAAGCTCCTTCTCTTCGGGACAAACGGCTATTTTTATATTTAGTCCATGCAATAGCAAACCAATATCTTTGTCAAGCGAAATGAATTAAAAATTTTACACAGGAGTAGTTTCGCCTGCTTATATTTTAAATACTTTTATCGTTCAAAGTTCTTTTTCAATCTGGCGAGCAAGTATTTTTTAAGAGATATTTCAAGCTCTGAACCTATTCATCCAGATTCAATTTTCAATACTGTTCAAAGAATATTCAAAAATATAACTGGGTTTACGAGTATTCGATTTCTTTGAAAAAAGGACGGGGAGCGAGAGATATAACCAATATTCACAGTAGTTCAAAACACTTCATAGGTTGGAAATATCTTATGAACTAATGAGCTTCCCAATCCCTTCTTCATCAAAACGTCCCCGCAGGCTCATGCCATTGACAATCCTACTCTTGCAACGGCTAAATTGATTCATATTATGAGCCAGGATGAATTAAATGCTTTGCATTGGTCCTCTATTGTCCTAAAGCCGCGCTCATCGCCTCTGCTATCCTTGTAGGGCTTACAGCCACTGTGATGCCGTTTTCCTCAAGGCATTTGATCTTGTCTTCGGCGCGGCCCCGGCCGCCTGTTATGATCGCTCCCGCATGGCCCATGCGCTTGCCTGGGGGCGCGCTGCGGCCCGCGATGAAGGCGGCAATCGGCTTCTTTTTCATATTCTCTGAGATCCATGCGGCTGCATCCTCCTCGGCGCTGCCGCCGATCTCGCCAATCATCAGGACGCCTTCGGTATCTGGGTCGTCGTTAAACAAGCTGAGCACGTCTATGAAACTTATTCCGATAATCGGGTCCCCGCCAATGCCCACGCAAGTGGACTGGCCGAACCCGGCGTTTGTAATCTGCTTCACGGCCTCGTAAGTTAACGTGCCGCTGCGGGACACAACTCCGATCGTTCCGGGCTTGTGGATATCGGCAGGCATGATACCTATCTTGCACATGCCGGGAGAAATAATGCCTGGGCAGTTGGGGCCGATGAGGAGCATCCGACTGCCCTCGAGATACCTCTTCACTGTTACCATGTCGCGTACTGAGATGCCTTCCGTTATGCAGACCGCCAGCCCGACTCCAGCATCGCTCGCCTCCAGAATGGCGTCTGCTGCTACTGGGGCTGGGACGAAGATCAGCGAGGCGTTGGCACCGGTCTGTTTAGTCGCTTCCGCAACAGTATCGAACACCGGGAATCCCTCGATAGAGCTTCCGCCTTTGCCCGGCGTGACCCCGGCAACCACACGGCTACCGTAGTCGCGGCATTGCATGGCATGCAGAAGCCCACTTCGGCCGGTTATTCCCTGGACGACTATCTTGGTATCACTGTCAACGAGAATCGCCATTTATCTGACCCCCAAATTCCGGATCTTTTTCACGATCATATTGGCCCCCTCTGCTAGCGAATCAGCGCTCACAATGTCAAGACCAGACTGAAGAAGAAGGAGCCTGCCTTCCTCGAGCCGGCTCCCATCCATCCGGACCACTATAGGCATACTGCAGTTCGCGCCTGCTGCATCTAATATCCCCTGAGCGATGATGTCGCAGCGCATGATCCC
>PLMX01000114.1 GCA_003142635.1 Syntrophaceae bacterium
CGGTTGTCTTTCATGTCCGCGACGCCAACCGGGATCGATTTGACCGAATTCTTTCTCATCTGTCGAAGCGAATCATCCTGGTTGCTCAGAAATTGCAAGATAGATTTGACGGGGTTGCTCCTGTTGAAAAATTCGTTACGATATACAACGGTGTTGATTTACCTGGAAATCATATTCAATCAC
The DNA here is from genome assembly GCA_003142635.1 of Syntrophaceae bacterium. Lineage (GTDB taxonomy): Bacteria > Desulfobacterota > Syntrophia > Syntrophales > UBA2185 > Fen-1135. The sequence goes on from PLMX01000114.1 coordinate 184, forward strand.
CCCCTTCCCAAATTAGAAAAGAGTTTGGAATAGCCGATGATCATTTATCCGTTGTATCAACCGGCCGGATTGAAGCTGAGAAAGGGCAAAAAGACCTCGTTGAAGCCTGCGGCAGATTGAAAGATCGGATAAAATTCCATCTCCTTCTCGTGGGAGAGATTGTCAATACAGAGTACGCAAAAGCCTGTAAAAACATGGCCATTGAATTTGGGATACAGGGTTGCGTAACCTTAACGGGCTACAGGGAAGACATTGACAACATCCTGCAAGCCGCAGATATTTTTGTTCTTCCATCAACGGGGGAGGCCTTTTCAAGGGCCGTTATTGAGGCAATGGCAATGGGCAAGCCTGTCATTGCAACGAACGTGGGCGGAACAAAAGAGGCCATAGAAGATGGCATTTCTGGATTCATCATCCCGCCTCAGGCTACCATCGAAATGGCTGAAAAAATATATATATTGGCGACAGATGCAACGCTTCGACAGAAATTTGGCGCTGCAGCGCGAAAGCGGGTCGAAGACCTGTTTACGATTGAAAGGAATGTAAAGAAGACAGAGCAGGTCTATGAGGGACTCCTGGGATGAAAAAGACCATGAAGCAAAATGCCCCTCAATGCAATCTCTGCGCAGGGAAACAGTTCAAGATCATCGAAGACGATGAAAAACCATTTTCTGTGTTGAAATGTATTCATTGCGGACTGGTTTTTGTAGATCCCGTTCCTGATCTGTCTTATTTGGCGACACATTATGACGAGGGTTACTATGCAGATTGGATTGGAAATCAGCAAGCAAAGCGTCTGCAGATGTGGGGCGGGAGGCTGAAAAGCATAGAAAAATGCTGCCAAAAGGGCCGTCTGCTGGATGTTGGATGCGCCACGGGAACTTTCCTGCAACTTGCAAAAAATAACGGCTGGGAAGTCAGAGGCACGGAATATTCCCCCTATGCGGCAACGTTTGCCAGCGATCTCCTGCAAACCGACATTTATTGCGGCCACTTGATGGATGCTCATTATGAAGATTCATTCTTTGATGTGGTCACCTTCTGGCACGTCTTGGAACATGTCCATGATCCGATGCGTTACCTGCAGGAAGCCAATCGTATCCTGAAACCATCCGGACTGCTGGTGATTGCCGTGCCCAACGTCGATGATTACATGATGAAAATAGCGTACAGGATGGTGAAGAGAAAACCCTTGAAACTATTTTCGAAAGACGATCGAGAATTGCATCTTTATCACTTCTCTGCAGATACTTTACAAAATTATCTGCGGAAGACGGGATTTCACTGCCTTAGCATTTCACCCGATTATGGCATTACCGACTATTCCAAGAAACTGATCAATACCATCGCCGTGGCCATTTATTATGCAACGGGCTTGAAGATATTCAATGCCCTTGAGGNNTGAAATGTCAGTCAAATCAATTATCAAGACAATCTATTTGACTGTTAGAGGTTTTGCCTTAACAACGCTGAGCCTTGTTCTTTCTCAAAAAACATCCATACCCTTGCTCCGGAATATCGAAAGTATCCTTTTTATTCGCGTGGACAGATTGGGCGATATGGTGCTTTCCACACCCGCATTTAGGGCGATTAAAGCCGCGTTACCGCAGGCTCGACTGACCGTGATGGCATCGCCGACCAATGCGCCCATCCTGAAAAATAATCAGGATGTGGATGAGGTCATTGTTTATGATCGATCTGCCGGTTTACACGACAGAATAAAAATAATCACTCAACTGAGATCGCGTCGTTTCAGTCTGGCCATAGATCCATATACCGACTATGAATTGAAGACGGCATGGTTGGCATATATAAGCAGAGCAGCCCATAGAATCGGCTATGCCGCCTTNNCCTGCGCCAAAGATTGAGGGAAACAAACACTTCGTTGATGGTGCTCTTGATCTGTTGAAGCATATCAGCATTCCTTCCAAGAACAGGAACCCGGTCATCCATCTTGGGGTAGAAGAACAGGCTTGGGCAGGTCAATGGCTGCAAGAAAATGGATTTCAAAGCAAAAAGATTGTCGCCATCCATCCAGGCGCTTATTATGAAACACAGCGATGGTTACCGGAATATTATGCCGAACTGATTGAATTGATTTGCCGGCAAACGCAATTAGATGTTATTTTAATAGGTGACGCTGCGGATGTAACGGTAGTTGATGACATACGATCCAGGGTTAAAAGAGATATTTGTGTATGCATTCTAAATGATCTAAGAAAATTCTTTTCCATCCTCTCTCAATGTAAGGTGCTTGTCTGCAACAATTCCGGACCGCTGCACTGTGCTACGGCGCTCAAGATTCCGACCATCTCCTTTATGGGGCCCACCGTTATAGAGTTGTGGATGCCTGTTGGCGAAAATCACCATGTATTGAGAGAAGATGATTTGCCCTGCATCGGGTGCAACCATGGCTGGTGTAAAATCAAGACCCATGACTGCATGAGATTAATTAGGCCGGAGAGCGTGCTCAATCTCCTACTTGAGCCAGTTTATAAAATTTAAGCCAAAAGAAGAACGATGATTTATAACACCCCTGCTCAAAAGGATATCGCATCGGAAGCCGGTGAAGCCGTTTCATCTCTGTCCAAGAACGATCCCATAAACGCGGATACCGCGTCAAACAACCATCCAAGTATCCCGGATTATTTCACCCGCTCTACCTCCCAAACATTGAAAGCCATAGNNTTCTACGTAGGCGGAACCACGATCTTAAGAAACGCCGCCGAATGGGGAGTTTTGATTTTCCTCATTGTTGCGGGGATGGGGTTGACAAAATCGTACGATTTTAACAATTGCGGAAAGAAATATATTCAAAGAAGATTGTCTAAAATTATGTTTGGGCTATGGCTGACCCTGGCACTCTTTTACATATTGGATTTCTTCCTCCTTTCTACAACCTACCCATGGTACGAAATCGCCTTGAGCTTTGCCGGAATCATTAAGAAAGCGTCGCCCAACGCGACGCTCTGGTTCATCTCGTTTATACTTTATCTCTATGTGGTCTTTTTTCTTATTTCAAAGATTCGCGTACCGTTACAGTATAAATGCATTCTGCTGCTTCTCACCTCGTTCGGTAC
>PLMX01000248.1 GCA_003142635.1 Syntrophaceae bacterium
ATCTGAGAATCTCCGGTTCCGTAAACAGCGGGCGGTTTTCAAAGTCGGCCCGATCGAACAGACGGATACAAACCCCGTTCTGTACGCGGCCGCATCTTCCCTTCCTCTGCTCGGCACTGCTTTTCGCAATCGCTCTGACGGGCAGGCTTGTCGTGCGGGAGCGGGGGTTGTACTCTGAGATACGCGCCAAGCCCGTATCGATTACGTATCTGATTCCGGGAATGGTAATGGATGTCTCCGCAACATTAGTTGCCACCACGATCTTTCTTCGCGATGCCGGTTGAAAGATGCGGCGCTGTTCCCTCCAGGGCAGACGGGCAAACAGGGGAAGAACGGCGGCTCTGTGATCGAGCTTCGCCTCAATCAGCTGGCAGGTCTCCCGTATATCCCGCTCCGTGGGCATGAATATGAGAATATCGCCTTCCGATCTGTCTTTCAGCACCTTTTCAAGGGCTTTCACGGCGCCGTCAACATAAGTTATCTCGCCGGATTCCTCAAGTTCATGATCAAGAGCCTGGTAGCGGACGTCAACAGGGTACATGCGTCCGGAGACCTCAATTATCGGGGCATGGAAGGCGCGGGAGAATTTTTCCGTATCGATGGTCGCCGACGTGATGATTACCTTGATATCGCTTCTTTTCCTGACGAGTGTCAGGAGAATGCCTAAGACAAAATCGATATTGAGACTTCTTTCATGGGCCTCATCCACGATGACGGTGTCGTACCTGCGGAGGTAAGGATCATTCTGTGCTTCGTTCAGGAGAATCCCGTCTGTCATGATCTTTATGTAATTGTTCCTGCCGGAGCGGTCTTCAAAACGGATCTGGTAGCCGACGGAGCGGCCAATCTCCTCGCCAAGCTCTTCCGCTATGCGGTGAGCCACGGTCACGGCAGCCACCCTCCTCGGCTGGGTGCATCCTATGACACCCAAAAGCCCTCGGCCGGCCTCGATGCACATCTTCGGTATCTGCGTCGTCTTTCCTGATCCGGTTTCTCCGGTTATGACGACGACGCGGTGCTTCCTTATGGTCCTGACGATGTCATCCCGTCGTGCTGTAATCGGGAGAGCTCCCGGGTAGGTGATCACCGGCATATTACGGAGACGGAGGGCTCTTTTATCAGGGGGAGTTCCAAGTTTGTTCTGCTTCAAAATGCGGTTCTCAGTCATATGCGTGGCATTATTCCATGAAGTTGGCCGGGATGTCAATAATCCGACGCGTGATTACTTATTCTGCAGGCGGAGCAAGCGGGAAATATTGAACACTGACGACCGCTGCGGCGCCTGTGGCACTGCGCTGCGCGCGCTTCCGGTTGTTATTTCCCAACCCTTGAAAGACGCCGGTGTATCTGTTTTTCCACCCTCCGGCCCTTTGCCTGCTGCATAGCATTCTTCTCTTAGGCTGTAATACTTCCATTTACAGCTATCTTAAAAAGTTATATACTAATTGCAAGCAAGCAGGAATATTGCAAGAAAAAACGGATATCTAAGAACTCGATCCCCGCATCCCGCCGGTAAGAAGTTGGGAATGATTCCCATACCTGAAGCCGACAGAAAACCGGCCGATGGCGATGAGACAGAAAAGGGTTTTGAAATGCCGCTCACGACATTTTGCTTTCACCTCCATCAGCCTTTCCGGCTGCATCCGGAAAGAAACGAGTTCCTATGGGATGAAAAGAACAGGGATGTCTTCATCAAGGTCTCGGAAAAGTGTTACCTCCCTGCGATCTCCATGTTCACGGACCTTATCTCGCGCTACAGCGGATTCAAGATTGCCTTCAGCATGTCCGGTACATTTCTCGAACAGGCCGAACTTTACCAGCCCGATATAATCAAGAGCTTGCAGGGATTGGTTGAAGCGGGAAGGGAAAGCCGCCAGGTGGAATTGCTCGACGAAACCTATTATCATTCTCTTGCCAGCCTGTTTGCCGACCTCAAAAAACAGGAGTTCCGGGACCAGGTAACGCTTCACAGGGAGCAGATCCATAAACTGTTTGGTGTTCTGCCGACTGCATTCAAGAATACGGAGCTTATGTACAACGGCAGTATTGCGGCAGCTGTTTCCGATATGGGGTATCTTGCGATTCTCTGCGAGAAGAGGGATGATATGTTCGTTGAGAAGAGCGGCCCCATTTCCTCCAATGCAATCTTCAGGGCTAAGGGAAGCAATTTGATCGTCATTCCGAGAGACAGGGAATTGAGCGACGAAATCGCTTTCAGGTTTCCGTATGTCTATATATCTCCGGATGAGTATGCATCGCGTATAGCGAAAGTCGAGGGCGAAGCCGTCTTGTTAGGTTATGAACTGGAGCACATAGGGCAATACATCCGTGAGGACAAGGGCATATTCGAATTCTGGAAAGGATTGCCGGAAGCCCTCTTACAATTTCCGGACATTATTGTGAGCAATCCATCGGAGACTGCCGGACGGTACTCGGATGCTGATTTGCCGGTCATATCCATTCACGATTTATCTCCATCATCATGGGATGATAAGGCGAGAGATACCTTTGGATGGCTCAGCAATCCCACACAGGAGGATCTATTCAGAGACATCGAAAGTATGGAGAAGGATGTGAGAAGAGCGGGCGGAGAGCTTCTGACGAAATGGCGGCAATTAACCACCTCGGATCATCTCTATTTCCTCCATGAAAAGATTGGTGAAGATCATGCGGTTCATTTCTATTTTAATCCGTATGATGGATCGATGGGCCAGCCCGCTCATATATTGACGAGGAAGATAGATGACATCCAGATGCTCATAAAAAGATTCCATATCTTAAAACACGGCGGTAAGACGGCTCTCTTGATGATAACGCCGGAAACCGCAAGACTGCCGCAGGATATGGGGGCTCTGGCAAGATACATTACCGGGAAAAGCGGGGGGCAGGGAGAGGTAATTTCCGCACTGTGCGAGGGTCTGACGGAGAGGGGCATTGATGTCCATCTGGTGACCTTGAATCTGAAAAAAAGGTTTCAGAGAGAAATGCATTTGGATGAGCAGCAGTGGCGGGAAATAAGGTACAAAATCGATCCCGAAAAGATTCACCTTATCAGCTCCGCCATTTTTGCGGACAATCTCAGCGCCTATTCCGGCGATCCGCTGATGACCGCGGCGGAATTTCAAAAAGAGATCGTCAATAATCTGATCAAGGACGTCAGGGCAAAGCACGCAGGCAGGATTATCATCCATAGCCACGACTGGATGGCGGGGGGCGCCATAACCGCCTATGCCAAGTCCACCGGAATACCCGTTCTGCATACGGTGCATAACGTGTTTACGGAAAATGTACCTGTAGAGTTTCTTAGGGGGATCAATCTTAGGAACATAGCGGATTACGTCTATTTTTCTGAACAGGATGGAAAGAAAGCGATAGACTGCCAGGCGACAGCCGTAAAGAATGCGACTGTCGTCAATTTTGTGGGGAAGAGATTCTTGGAAGAAGTCGTTGATGATTACTTCATGGACAGGGTCCTTGTGCCTCCAAGTGTGCGCCAGGAAGTAAAGGCGAAATATTACCAGGACTCTGCCAAGGCCATCATCAATGCTCCTTCCCGCGCGATGTATCCGGAGCATTGTGAATACTGTGTGAGGACGTACGGCCCGGATGGCCCGTTTATGGAAGCAAAGAAAGAAAATCTCGTTGAATTTCAGAAGAGGACGGGTCTCCAGATTAATCCGGACGCGATCTTGTTCTTCTGGCCTTCGCGGCTCGATCCCTTCCAGAAGGGGGTGGATCTCTTTGAGCACATTGCGCAGCATTTTGTGACGGTGAATGGCGATGCGCAAATTGCGGTTGTCGCTGATGGCGTGGGAAACGATCGTACGCATGTGGATATTTTGGGGAGAATCGCCTGTGGATCAAGGGGCAAGATTGCCTACCAACCCTTCAGCGAAAGTCTTTCCATGCTGGGGTACGCCGCTGCGAACGATGTATTCGGCGCCTCGCTTTATGAGCCCTGCGGTCAGATCGATCAGATAGGAAACCTCTTCGGGGCCACAGCCACCAACCGCGATACAGGCGGGTATCATGACAAGATAAGGGAACTCAGGCTGAAGAGGGATGGATCTCCCCACGATGTAGGCAATGGTTTTCTTTTCAGGAATTATGACCCGGGAGGCCTGTGGTACGGTTTGACCAGGAGCATTGCCTTTCACAGGAGAGCTTTGAAGATAAGAGAAACGCAGATCAAGCGCATCATGAAAGAGGCGCGCGAAAGATACGACCTCGGAAGCATGATTTCCGAGTACGTCAGAATCTATGAGAGACTGAACGGCGGGAGGCCGCTGGCTTAGCGACAAAGAAGTCACTTCCTATATCTTCTGCATACGAAACATTTACATTTGTAACTTCTTGGAAAGTCCCTTGGCTCCTTTCTCATCTGCTTTGCATATAGGTGAAGAGCTTCGTTAAGGTCTATAAACGCGCTGCTTTCTGGTTCTCACGGACTGCAGAAATCGTGGGATGATAGGGATGGCAAGGATCAACATTTACAATCTCAGATCCTGCGGAGGACGAGTGCCGTGCGGGTCGGCAGATAAACGGTGGCGCGATTGCGCAGAGGGCCGTCGGGAAGCGGCAGGGGTCGGGTAAAGTAGGTCTGTTCGGGCTCGATGCGTCCATGCCCACCGAAAACCTTCGCATCGCTGTCGAGTATGAGAGTATACTGGCCGGGATGAAGATCAACGGGATAATCGGGAAACGACTGCGCGGGATTGAAGCTGAAAAGGAAAACAAGTCCGGCACGCTCGAATCCCAACAATTGATTCTCCTGATGTTCGAGGATTAGGTTTATCGCTTGCGTATCGAGAAGGGCGTATTCGGACGCGAGACGCATCATGGCCTTGTCGAATTCGGCAAGAAACCGGTAGAGAAGACTGTCATCATCGCGCAGGTTCCACTGGCGGCGCGCATACCTGTATGACCAGTTGTTCCCGTCGCGGGGAAAATCGACCCATTCCGGATGTCCGAATTCATTGCCCATGAAGTTCAGGTAACCGCTGCCGGCTGTAGCCATGGTAAGAAGGCGGATCATCTTGTGCAAGGCCACGCCGCGCTCCACCCTTAGATTTGACTTAAAGATGTTCATGTGGTCATACATGTCCGCATCTATGAGCCGGAAGATAAGCGTCTTGTCGCCAACGAGCGCCTGGTCGTGGGATTCAACGTAGCCGATGGTCTTCTCGTCTGCGCGGCGATTGGTCAGTTCATAATAAAGGCTCCCCATAGGCCAGCGCTCATCAGGTATCTCCTTGACAATCTTAATCCAGTAATCGGGCACCCCCATGGCAAGGCGGTAATCGAAACCATAACCGCCTTTCTCGATGGGAACGGCCAGTCCCGGCATGCCGCTCACGTCTTCAGCAACGGTGACCGCACACGGCCTGACGGTGTGTATGACCTTGTTGGCAAGGGTGAGGTAGACCAGGGCGTCATCATCGATATTCTTTCCGAAATAGTCCTGGTAGGAGGCAAATATCCTCTGCAAACCATGGTCGAGATAAAGCATGCTTGTCACGCCGTCGAAGCGGAAGCCGTCGAAATGGTACTCGTCCAGCCAGAAGCGGCAATTGGAAAGTAGAAAATGGAGGACTTCGGGTTTGCCGTAGTCGAAACAGCGGGAATCCCATGCCCAGTGGAAGCCCCGCGGGCCATTATGAAAATACTGATAAAACGTGCCGTCAAAACGGCTGATCCCCTCCTGCTCGTTGCGCGCCGCATGGGAGTGCACGATGTCCATGAGCACGGAAATGCCCGCCGTGTGCGCGGCATCGACCAGCGCTTTGAGCTCCTCCGGCGTGCCGAAGCGGGAAGAGGTGGCAAAAAAGCTGGAGACATGGTAGCCGAAGGAACCGTAATACGGGTGTTCCTGGATGGCCATCAGTTGCAGGGCGTTGTATCCGGCGTCGACCACGCGGGGCAGGATTTTTTCCCGGAACTCGTTAAAGGATCCGATCTTTTCCTCAGTCTGGGCCATGCCTACGTGCGCTTCATAAATCCTTGGGGCTTCCGGCGAGGGAAGGAATGAACTCTTCTGCCACTGATATGAGGCGCCGGGTTCCCACACCTGGGCGGCAAACAGTTTGGTATGCGGGTCCTGGACCGTACGGCGGACGTATGCGGGAATACGTTCGCCATGTCCGCCGGGCCAGTGGACAGATAATTTGTAAAGCTGGCCGTGATTGAGTTTGGTGCGGGGGAGCCTCAGTTCCCAGTTCCCCTCGTCACTGATCCGGCGGAGGGCAAATTCCTGTTCCTTTCGCCAGCCGTTGAAATCACCGACGAGAAATATGGCTGTGGCATTAGGCGCCCACTCGCGGAAGACCCATTGGTCGCCTATGCTATGGAGACCGAAGTATTCGTGGCCGGAGGCGAAATCCGCGAGGGACATGCTGCCGCCCGTAAGGCGCCGCTCCGTCGCCTTGTTTTTTTCGTATCTCTCATGGAGCACCGATGCAAAGGGTTCAAGGAAAGGATCGCGCAGTATCATATGAGCGATGTGATCGGCTTCGCCTTTTTTTTTCATCGGGCGCTCCCGGCTATTATTGAGATAAGTTTCTCGACAAGCTCTCCAGGCCTCCTTGTAAAATGAGGAGGCCTGGAGAGCGGCTGTTCAATTTCTTTAGTGAGCGCGAGCGCTCGGAAACTTGCGATTATTCTCATTGTCTCCATCCGAGATCCAGATCCATATTCTTCGGCGCTTCAATCGTTACGGTCATGAATAAGGATTTCTTTTGTCCTCCCGGAATATCCATATCCCAGGTCAATGACGATGGAGTCTTCTCTGCGGGTTCAGGGTCATATTTCCGTGTCACTGAGATGCGTTCGTCTCTGGGCTGAGGATTCGGCTCCTCTACAAGCACCCTGACCGCGGAATTTCTGGAGTTCTGCACATCCGTCCGCCAGTCCCACGTATACGTCTGCTTATCCTGCAGGAATGTCTTCTCGCCCGATTTTTTGGATATTAACTGTGTGCGCGCGGTGACAAGGGGATCGATGCCAAAGAATATGACCGCCTCCTGCCCGGCGAGAGCAAATGAGCGTTTCCCCAATATGGCGCCGTCGACGACGTATAAGCTGCTCCCCGAGGGGATATCTTTGGGTTCCGGAAGGTTAACCTTCGCCCTTAGAAAGACCTGGCTGCTCTGGGATGGCCTTGCGAGGTATGTGAATTCCGCGGGCCAGATATCTTCCGCAATCTTTACCTTCTGTTTCGGTCCGGCAGGTACGTTTCTCTTGCCTACCTGCCAGATGGAATACGAGGTCTGTCTTACCTCTAGAGCGCTGAGGGAGACTTCCGCAGCGGCAGCAGGGGCTTCCATCTGATCTGCCGCTGCGGCAGACTTCAGAGACTTTTGATTTGTCCCCTCCCTGCGTAACTGAGGGCGGGGTTTGATAATCCACGGCGTTAACTCAGCCGGAGAAACGGAAGAGGGCGGCGTCAAAGTTGCTAAATTGATGCTCACGTTATTCCAGTCCTGGCCGGAACTCTGCCAGATTTCCGCTTCCCAGGTAAATGTTATCTGTCTGTCTTTCGGTTTTGCCTCGAGACGATACAGGGGATGCCAGCCGCAGCCGGCCAATGAATATGTGTATGTAAGAGTCGGCTCTGAACCCCGAGAACCGGAAAGAATGACAGTCACTTCCCATGCGGTTTCTTTTCTCCCCGCGGCGCGGTCGAGATCATCCTGCGCCTCCTTTATCAATTTATCGATTTTTTCGAGTTCAGTTTCTTTAGAAAGCTTCTCCTGGTAGGCTTTCTGGATGTTCTTGCCGATGGCAGCGGACATATTGTAGACATCTGCCATAGTTTTTAACTTCGCCTTAGTCTGCAACTGCCAGAACTGAATCTGCGCATCGAGGCCGCGGATGGTCGCTTGCAGGCCCTTACGCGTCTCTCTTAGTTTCTCAAGCTGCTTCATGAGGCTTGCTATCTTCTCATCGTTCGGGCGGCTTACCTGTCGCGAGCTTATATCATCGATTCGCGTTTTCGGATCATTGGCTGTGCGGACCACGAGTGAGTCGGGATCCGCCTGTCCAGGGAGTATGATGAGAGCCTCCGCCTGTTCTGTTCCGTGAGGCAAAAGCTTCACTTTCGCAATTTCAGAAACCTGTGCAGAGCCGGGAAAGAATGTGACTTCGCGGGGAAGTGACCACGAAGTCCCAGGCAAGAAGAAAACAAAGACGGCAATTGCCGCCACACATTTCCTTGCAAAGATTTTTCTGCCAGTCATGTGCCAACCTCCAGAGAGAGATTAATTAGCCGCGATTAATTTAGCGATGTCCCTTACCTCTTGCATGATTGAAGGCAAATCTACCAGTGGGAGTTTCCGGTCCTGCATTACGATCTTGCCTCCTATGATACTTGTCCTGACATCTGCGCCGGAAGCCGCGTACACGAGCTGTGAGTAGTAGCTGTGCATCGGCGTCAGATGGGGCTTCTTAGTATCTACTACGATGAGATCGGCTGATTTCCCCGGTTCAATGGAACCGATCCGGTCTTCCAAACCGAGACACTTTGCCCCGTTGATCGTTGCCATCTTCAAGACCGTCCTGGCGTCCATCACTGTAGAATCCATTTGGATGACCTTGTGCAGCTTGGCCGCTGTGCTCATCTCCCCGAACATGTCCAGATCATTATTGCTGGCGCTGCCGTCGGTTCCCAGTCCAACTGCAATCCCTCTTTCAATAAGAGTCGGTATGGGCGCACAGCCGGCGGCCAGTTTCATATTACTCTCCGGATTGTGAGATACCTTCACATTTAAGGAACGCAGTATATCCATTTCGTGCTCGCAAAGCCAGATGCAGTGAACGGCCAATGTCCTGCCATCCAGTATATCTATATCTTTAAGATACTGGAGAGGAGTTTTCCCAAACTTTTCTTTCACTATGGCAACTTCATCTTTTGTTTCTGCTACGTGGATGCTGAAGAGCACATCTCGCTTTCGTGCTGCGGCCTTCACGCTCTTGAGGGTATCGGGTGAACACGTATAAGGCGAATGACAGGCAAGAGCGGGTATAATCAGGGGAGATCTGAACTGCCATCTCCTCACGAATCTTTCCGCGATATCAGCAATTGTTTTTGGGTCGGTTGGCTTGGGGAAATCGATGAATCCCTGTGAAACAACGGCCCGTATGCCTGAATCAAAGGCGGCGCGGGCGACCTCGCTCTCATAAAAATAGGCGTCGCAGAAGGTCGTCGTACCGGAAAGAATCATTTCTGCAATGGCAAGCATGGCCCCTGCATAAACCATATCCCTCGTCACGAATTTTGCTTCCGCCGGAAATATGTGGTCATGGAGCCACTCCATGAGGGGAAGATCGTCGGCAAGCCCCCGGAAACAGACCATAGGCAAGTGCGTATGCGTGTTGATTAGCCCGGGCATAACAATGCAGCCATGAGCGTTGATGACCTCTCCTGCGATGTATGAATTTGCTGCACGGCTATCCCCGCCTCTGATAAATGCGATCTTTCCGTCCCTGATGCCGATTAACGGATTCTCTATTACATCGAGGGTCTCCGACATGGTGAGCAATGTACCGCCTTCGATCATGATATCCAGTTCGCGATTGTCGGGAGCATTGTCCATGGCTAATTCTTGCCGCATTCTTCTTTGATTCTAATTGCCGTTTCCTCCACCGTCGCCACTATCTCGTCTTCTGCAATGGTGAGAAGTGTGCGGTTCGTCATCACAACCGTTCCTAAAACCATAGACAAATATCTCATTGAACAAGAATATCGTCCAGGACGTCAGCCGAACAGTTTTGCTGACGGTTCACGTGCCGGGGACTCTCCGGCAATGCCCGGCGTGAACCCGGTGCGGGTGAATAATACAGCCGCAGAGGTTTGGGATATCCCAGCCGGGCATGCGCTGCATGCGCCGCTTTGAGCTTCATGCGAACCTTCGCCCAGAACGACCATACATGCTTTCCGCGATTCCTTGCAGGTAGCGGGAAGGTGACATGGCCGCCATTGCAAACAGGGGTTACCGCTGTCTGCACGGAAGGACGTTCGCTGTAGCCCATTGACCTGCGGGCGATGGCCAATGCCGCGCCCTGATGTACGGAGATGCCGTATTTTTGTGCATAGTTTACGGCGCCGATTGTTGATGTGTATGCCGGATGGACATCAATCACCTCAATGCCGGCACGATAACACGCGGCACGAATCGTGTTCTGGATTGCCATATAGGCAAACGAGGAGAGTCCACGGCAGGCCCTGGGACTTTCGTTTTCCATCTCCGCCTTGTGCTTTTTAAGATCTATGTCTTCGATGGCCACTGGTTTACCTGCCATCGACGCGTCACGCACGACCTGTTTTACCGCATCGCCGATAATGGCTTTCGCCTGGCCGCTGGATTTTCCATATGTGACGCAGTCGTACCTTGCGGCGTTGATGAAATTTCCGAAGCGGTCAGTTTCGCCGGCTGCTATATGGCCGGCGTTGATGTCGATACCGATTACGCCTCTGCCTCGGTCTGATATTCGCTCCGGCGCCTGGTATGATGTTGACACAAAGACACGCCATCCTTTTTCGTCGCGCATGAATCTGTATGATATGGCCTGTCGTGTTAATATAGCTGCCTCGATCACATCTTGACCGTAAGAGAAATGGACATCGGGGACAACCAAGTATTTGCCTTTAGAAGCCAACGCATCCGGCAGTCGAAGCCGGAGCGTGATTGTCCCATCGGGCTGAACTCCAGCGACACATCCCTGGCAGCCGGCAGTTTCATCTTTCGAGCCGATAACGAAGAACTGATTGGAACGCGCTTTGACCCAATCGTGCTTCCATTCCGCGTGTGAGCTGTAGCCATTTTCTTCCAGGTAAAACTGCTTGCGGAACAGCTTGTTGCCGCCAAAACAGATGTTTACTGCTTCAGCTTTCTTCTCCGTTTCCAGCCCGGCGAGCCGGTTGAGAAGATTAGACAGCCTTCGTTTCTTCTGGTGCCGTTTGTTCGGGTTCTTTGATTTCGCGATAACCTTCCGTGCCTTTTTAACTCTCGCGTCCAACTCGTTAATGAGAACTGCACGCTGTTCTTTAACCGATGACATCTTCCCTTTCAAGTTGATGGCAACGGCGTTATATTGCCGTGCGGTGATACCGTGACGCCGCAGGAAGGCGGATTTAAGGCTGGAAGCGTCTCCGCCTGCCGCAAGTGCCGCAAATAAGTTACGTTCAACCGTCCCGTACAATGCGGCATAGGCAGTCAGCGCCGCGTCCTGCTCTTTCGGGGCATCAAACCTTGTCTGATATGTGAATGTCTGCTGATTACTCATGGCCAGAACTTATCACCTCAACTGCTTTTTTTGCCTTATTCCGGGCTGAGCGTCCGCCATACAACCGCGCACAGAATTTTGCTGCGAGTGTTTTCTTTTCTGACTTGGTTTCCAGATAATGAGTAGCTATGGGAACACCATACCTGTCGGCAAGTCTTCTCAAATCTCCGAGCAGGTTTTCAGAACATGTGTAGAGGGCGTGAGGCTCAATAACAATATTCACGAGCCGATCATTTGCCCACTTCTCGATCAGCATTTCTGTGTATTTCAGGCCTTCCTGCGGTGTTTTGAGGTTAGGGGACGGAAAATCAAAGAGTGCCTCACCTATGAGGCAGCGCATGCCTGCGGATTTTGCCGCCATTGCGACATCATCTTCAAATATGTACATGTCACAAAAAGTTGTTGTTCCTGATTTAATCATCTCTGCACAGGCAAGCAGGCTCCCCAGATATGAGAATTCGCCGTTTACAAATCTGGCCTCATCGGGGAATATGTAATTGTTCAGCCAGTCCATAAGTTCAAGATCATCGGCCAACCCCCTAAAATACGTCATAGGTGCATGGGTATGACAGTTTATAAGGCCGGGCATCACCAGAAAGCCTTCTGCATTGATGATCTCACTGGAAATGTACCGGTTCTCGATATCCTCTTTCCCTCCTACGGCGATAATGTTCTCTCCTTTAATCGCTACGGCACCGTTCCTGATCGTGTGGTCATTGTCATCCATCACCAATATCGTGCCACCGGAAATCATTCTGTCGACTTTCTGCACCTTGCAGCCCCGTTTCAAAAAGATTCGTGTACGTGTGGGTTATAGCATCCAATTAAAATCTTGACACGTTTTTTTAAAAATAATATGGATTTACCCGACTTTCAAATCATGCCTGGGTGGCGGAATTGGTAGACGCAAGGGACTTAAAATCCCTCGATACCTAGTATCGTGCCGGTTCGACTCCGGCCCTAGGCACCAGTCATATTAATGGCTTATGGATTTCACTGACCATGAGCCATTTTGTTTAATCACGTAGGGCTCAATTCCCGGGAGCTTTCTTCGTTAGAAATTGTTTTGATCCTTCAGATACCCCGTAGCTTGCTCTCGGGTAGTTCATCGAGTTTTTGTCTGTTTCAAATAAACGCCTTAAGAAGGCAGTCAGACGAATCGACCCTGAGAGAAACGAATCGAAGGGTCTTTGGTTCAATTCTCCTCAGCTTGCTGCATGATTCTGACGCAATTTCTTCTTTAATTTTTCCCTAAATGGTTCTATATTGCCCGACATTACAGTAAGGGAGGAAAAAATGCTGAGAGAATTTTTCCAACTGGATGAACTTGGAACAAGCATAAAGCAGGAGATTCTTGCCGGTGTCACAACTTTTGTTACGATGGCTTACATCATAATTGTTAATCCCAAAATACTCGAAGCTGCCGGCATTCCTTTTGGTCCCTCAATGGTCGCTACCATATTAACGGCATTTTTCGGAACTTTGACCATGGGCGT
>PLMX01000260.1 GCA_003142635.1 Syntrophaceae bacterium
TTTGGGGACGAAATTAGATCAACGATTTGGTCATAAAGGAATTGGTTCCTTCAAAATGCTCGAGCGATCTGAGAAATGATCATTGCCGCTCGTTAATTTTCCCGTCCGCAGTCAATGCATCCTGGTCCGGTAATATTGCGCTCAGCAACTTCCTCCTTCGTATTCCAGGCAAGAAATCTGCACATAGACACCCCTTTAATTTTATGGTAGAAAATTGTAAAATAGCATGCAGGGGATTTCCATGAGCATTGAGAAGATCGGTATAATTGCAAATATCGAAAAAGAGCAATCAGGTGAGTGTGCCATAGAGTTGAGGGACTGGGCCGCGAAGAAAGGGATACAGGTCTTTTTGGAAGAAGGAATTGCCCGGAAGATTGGTGCGGGTAAGGGTCTGGATAGAAGGAAGCTGGCGGCCCAGGTTGATCTCTTAGTTGTCCTGGGCGGTGACGGAACCCTCCTTAGGACAGTGCGTTTTGTCAGCGAGTATGACATCCCCATAGTCGGCATTAACTTAGGAGAGTTCGGCTATTTGACGGAGGTCAATCTGAGTGAGATGACGAGCGCGATGGAATTGATCGTCAAAGGCGATTACCAGACCGAAAAGCGGATGATGCTGGATATAACGATTTCTTTGGGAAGGGAAACGATCCGGGAACAGGGCATCTTGAATGACGTGGTGATTACACGCGGGAATCTTTCACGCATTCTCAACCTGGAAACAACAGTTAATAACAAATATTTGACCACCTTCAGGGCCGATGGTATCATCATTTCCACCCCGACGGGCTCCACCGCATATTCCCTGTCTGCAGGGGGCCCCATCGTTTTTCCTGAACAGGACTCCTTTATCGTAAATCCCATATGTCCTTTTACACTGACGAATCGTCCGATCATTATTCCCAATGATGTGGAAATAAAGGTAATCATGTGGACGAAAGGGGAGGGTGCGACAGTGACCCTTGATGGACAGGTTCCGCATACCATGAAATCAGGCGATAGTGTGGTAATCAGGAAGTCCCCGTACGTGACTAATCTTGTGTCGTCGCCTCACAGGGACTACATGGAGATCCTGCGAACGAAGCTGGGATGGGGCGGGTCGCCCACAGGAACAAATAATCTGTGATATGTTAACGGAACTCAGCATCAGAAATTTTGCCATCATCGATGAAATGAAGGTCTCTTTCGCCGATGGTCTCAATGTGATTACCGGTGAGACGGGGGCCGGGAAGTCTATTATCATAGGGGCCGTGAGCCTCCTTCTCGGGGAACGGGCATCTGCCGATATGATCAGGTCTTTCGAAGAATCAGCGACGGTTGAGGCCCTCTTTGACATTGGCGAAAAAGATGCCCTGAAGAAAAAAATACGGGAAATGGGCTTCCATGTGGGGAAGGAACTGATCCTGAAGAGGATCGTTTCGCGCACGGGGAAGAACCGCGTATATATAGATGGACAGTTGGCCACCTTAGGCATGCTTTCCGCCATCAGTGAATCTCTCATCAACATCTGCGGCCAGCACGAGCACCAGGTAATTTTGAATGCGGATAACCACATCGATATCCTGGATGAGTTTGGCAATCTTGTTCCCCTCAAGCAGGAATATGCGGATATGTACGGGCAATATCTGTCTCTAAAGGAGAAAACCAGAGAGCTCCTGTCCGTCAAGAAGACCAGGGGCGAGAAGGACGATCTTCTCCGGTTTCAACTTAAGGATATTGACGACGCAGGAATTCGCCCGGGAGAGGACACAACTCTCCTTGAGGAAAAGAAGGTTTTAAACAATGTGCAGAAATTGATGGACTTCGCGACGGGAGCTCATGAGGTACTTTACGGAAGAGCAGGTTCTGTCCTCGGAGAATTTCGAGGCGCAATCGCGAACATAAGGGAGATCAAGAAGATTGATTCAGGATTGAGACTGTCTGACGGGGATTTGGATAATATATATTATCAGCTTGAAGAGACTGCCATAACGCTCAGGGACTACATGAAGAACCTGTCATACGACCCTGAAAGACTCCATGTTATCGATGAGCGCCTGGAGGTCCTGGGCAGGCTGAAGCGAAAGTATGGGCGCTTCTTGGAAGAGGTCTTGGAGAAGAGAGTGCAAATCGAAGAGGAACTGAAGGCGATTTCGTCCGTTGACGATGAGATTGAGAGGATGTCGAAAGACTTGGAAGCGCTGAGCCCGAGCTTGCTCGAGAAGGCGCGCGGCTTGTCGGAGAAGCGCCGGGAAACCGCCTCCGTTCTGAAAAAGGCAATAGAGGGGGAGATTCATTCATTGAGGATGGAGAATGCCGCCTTTGAGGTTACCTTCAAGACACCGGATGATCACCAGGGATCGGCGCCGTTTAATCCGAGAGGGATCGATGAAGTTGAGTTCTTTCTTGCCACGAATGTGGGAGAGTCCTTGAAACCTCTGAACCGTATTGCCTCCGGCGGCGAGCTTTCGCGCATCATGCTCGCCGTGAAGAATATCCTGGCAAAGACCGGTTCGGTGGGAACAATAATCTTTGATGAGGTGGACAGCGGCATTGGCGGAGCGACGGCGGAGGATGTGGGCAAGAAGCTCAAAGGAGTTGCGAAGCATCATCAGATCCTGTGCATAACCCATCTTCCGCAGATTGCCTGCTTCGGGGACACGCATTACCGCGTCGTGAAAGCCATCTCCGGTGAGAGGACAATTGCCTCCGTAGATGTCCTTTCTGACAAAGACAGGCTCGATGAAATTACGAGGATGCTCGGCGGTGCGGAGCTCACAAAAAAAACCAGGGAACATGCCCGGGAGATGATTGAGCTTTCCCGCAAGTGAAAAGGCAAAAGCATGCTGAGAAAAGCCCGGGTCGGTGATGTAAAGACGATCCACAGGATGATCAATGTGTCATCAGGCAAAGGGGAGATACTTCCCCGCTCCCTGATGGACATCTATGGCAGCCTGCGGGATTTCTTTATCTATTTTGATGAAAATGAGAATGCCGTTGCAGGCATCTGTGCCATGAACATCATCTGGGATAACCTGGCGGAGATCCGTTCTCTCTATGTAGAGGAAAAATACAGAAAGCAGGGAATCGCGAGGAAACTCGTCGAGGGATGCATCTCCGAGGCCATTACCCTCGGTTTTTACAGGGTGTTTACGCTTACAAACAGGCCGGAATTCTTTAAGCGTCTCGGATTTAAAGAGGTTGACCGGTCGACCCTTTCCGAGAAGATATGGTCGGACTGCTTCAGATGTTCTAAATATCCGGACTACTGCGATGAAGCGGCAATGATCGTTGAGCTTTGAGGTGCATGTGGGACCAGTTCGTATTCTCTGCCTTCTCTTGATTTTCTTCTTGGCGGTCGGCTGCACGGCGGGAATTGGAAAACCCCGGGAAAAGATCCTACCCGCTCTCGTATTGATTCCCCCTGATGAAATCCCCCTGTTGGCAGATGATCTTGATGGTGAATTGCTGGAGACGGCGCTCGGGAAAAGTATCGAGTACTTTGAAAGAATTGCCGGGAATAATACGTATGGAATTGGCGGCGGCGATATTACAGGCAGGGAATTGAGAGAGTCGCTTCTGGCATTTCGAAAGATTCTGAACGGTTCCGATTCGGACGATGTTAAACGGAAAAAAATACTGAATGCATTTGACGTATACAGAGCCACCGGAATTGATAATCAGGGGAGGGTGCTCTTTACCGGATATTTCGAGTCTGTCTTGCAAGGCTCTTTGGAAAGGACGGATGAATACAGATATCCGATATACAGGACTCCTGATGACATAGTAGTTGCTAATTTGGGAAAATTCAGCGAGAAATACAAGCATGAAAAAATCATCGGCAGGTTAAAGAGCGGCGAACTGGTGCCTTATTTTAATAGGGCCGACATTGAAAAAGCCGGAGTCCTCAAAGGAAGGAACCTTGAGCTGATCTGGGTTAATGATCCCATTGACTTATTTTTTATGCATATCCAGGGTTCGGGAGAAATAAAGTTAACCGACGGGCGATCCGTGCAGGTCAGTTATGCCCAGAAGAACGGGCGTCCGAACAGGATGGCAGGATACCTTCTTGATAAAGGGAAACTTTCCAAGAGCGAGATGACGCATCAGTCAATAAAGAAATACTTAAGGGAGCATCCCGAAGAACTATCGGATATTTTCAACTACAACGAGAGCTATGTATTTTTTCGCATTGTCGAAAACGGCCCCATAGGCGCCCTGGGCCTTACCCTTACCCCGGGAAGGTCTATCGCGACGGACCTTGACTTGTTCCCGAAAGGTGCTCTTGCCTTTATAAGGCTGCGAAAGCCTGTTTTTGATAAGGACGGAAACATAAAAACATGGGAGACCTTCTCCCGCTTCGTCCTCAATCAGGATACCGGCGGCGTGATCAAAGGGCCGGGCCGTGTTGATCTGTTCTGCGGAACGGGAAGCGCCGCAGAGCTGCTGGCAGGGAGTCTTAAGGAAACCGGAGAGCTCTATTTCCTGGTGAAAAAGAAAGAGGGCGGGACGGGCGCCCCGCCTGTTGCCGATGCCGGCCGTTGAAATCGCCCCGCATTTGTTTCCCTTGCTGATGAAACAGCGAATTCGCAGCTAGATAACAGTTAGCCCACACAAAACTGAATACAAAAGCGTTCCTCGTGATGTGGGATTGGCGCACGTTTCATAATGTGCGCGCCTTCCAAACCCGCGGTACGCACGTGTTCACAAAAAGGATATTCTCTGAGAAAGATAAAATTGTCTTGCTTGTTGCTTTTTTTTGTGTTACCGAAAGTGCTCAATTTTGGCGTCAGGCATCGAAGGTTACCGATTCGGTGGTGTCTCATGTACAGTTGCGCTGCCGGTAGAGGACTATTTCAGGAAGATATTTTATTGAAAGGGGATTTTAGATAATGACGAAAGCGGAATTAATAGCGGTAATAGCGGGGGCGGCAGATATCACCAAGGCGGCAGCGGCGAAGGCATTGGATGCTTACATAGGTGCAGTAACCAAAACGCTGAAGAAGAGCGGAAAATTGGGCCTCGTAGGGTTTGGTACATTCTCCGTTGTAAAAAGAAAGGCAAGAGAGGGAAGAAATCCACAGACTGGAAAAGCTATTAAGATACCGGCCAAGAAAGTCGTAAAATTCAAGGCAGGCAAGGAACTGTCAGAGAAAGTAAAATAGAAGGTCATAGTATAAGGGCATTTTGCAATTGAGGTCTCCGGTTATTTAATATCGGGGGCCTCAATGCATTTTAGGGCATTTTGGGGCAGTTGGGGCGTTTGGGAATCATGGCACATTGACAGGAACTCTGCTTTTTGTTATGAACCTCTTCAAAAAGAATGAAGGCTTTGCAGACCTGCGCCTCATCCAAATGCGAAAGCAGGACAAGCCGCGCCCCCTAACAAGGCTGAAATATTTGAGACTCTATTCTTAGCAGTTAAACTGAGGGATACAGATTGGCAAAGAAGAGAATATTGAGCGGCATGCGGCCCACAGGTAACCTGCATCTCGGAAACCTTCACGGGGCCCTCAAGAACTGGATAGAACTCCAGAACAGCGGCGATTATGAGTGTTTTTATTTTATTGCCGACTGGCACGCATTGACCAGTGAATACAATAATACAGATATGATTAGAGAATACATACTCAACATGAGTATTGACTGGCTCAGTGTAGGTCTGGACCAGGAAAAGAGCACCCTGTTTATCCAGTCCCGCATAAAAGAGCACGCGGAACTTTTCGTAATCCTCTCTATGATAACGCCTCTGCCATGGCTGGAAAGAAATCCCACTTATAAGGAAATGAAGGAGGAGCTCTCGGGAAAAGATCTCTCTACCTTCGGTTTTCTGGGTTATCCCGTCCTCCAGGCTGCGGACATCATTATGTACAAGGCCTACGGAGTGCCTGTGGGGGTCGATCAGCTTCCCCACGTGGAACTTACCAGGGAGATTGCCCGGCGCTTCAATTTTCTCTACAGAGAGATATTTCCCATTCCGGTACCTCTGCTTGCAGAGGTTCCTAAACTCCTGGGCATCGACGGAAGAAAAATGAGCAAGTCTTACAATAACGCAATTTACATCAGTGATCGGGGAGATGAATTGAGGGCAAAGATTGAAGCCATGTTTACAGATCCTCAACGCATGAGAAAAAAGGATCCAGGCAGGCCGGAACTTTGTAATGTATTCACTTTTCATCAGATCTATTCACCGGCCGAGTTTGTGGGAGAAGTGTCAGCAGAATGCAAGAGGGCAGGCATAGGCTGCACGGATTGCAAGAGGCGCCTTGCTGACCGGATAATAGAAGGCCTGCGGCCCATTCACGAACGTCAGGACTATTTTCGCAAGCACATCGATGAAGTCAAGGGTATTATCGAGGATGGGAATGTCAGGGCGGCGGGGGAAGCGCATGTGACGATGGAGGAGGTCAGGGCAGCGATAAAAATCTGATTCTGCCCGCCGGATGCCTTTTCTTTCACAGGGACAGGTTGAGTGGTTCCGTAGGCTTTACACCTGACCGCATCACTGAGGCTCAAGTCTTACAACACTTTCTAATTCTGTGTTTATTTGTGATTTGCAAGAGTGTCATTATGGAATACGAGGTCAAACTCGATATATTTGAAGGGCCGCTTGATCTCCTGCTTTATCTCATCAAGAAAAATGAGATCGACATCTATGATATCCCTATCGCCATTATCACAGAACAGTATCTCCAGCACATCGAAATGATGAAATATCTCAATCTGGATGTCGCGGGGGACTATCTGCTGCTGGCATCGACACTGATACATATTAAATCGAAAATGCTTCTTCCCGTTGAGGAAGGCGACGCAGGGGAGACCGAAGATGAGCCGGACCCCCGCGCGGAGTTGGTCAAACAATTGCTCGACTATCAGGTCTTCAAGGAAGCAGCGGCGCAACTGGATCAAAGGCCCCTTTTGGAAAGGGATATTTTTAGGAGAGGACTCTCTGCTGAGAACGGGAATGCCGGAACAGGCGAAGACGAGACGGATATGGAAGTCAGCGTCTTTGCGCTTGTGGAAACTTTTTACAGAGTCATCTCCTCCATGAAAGAACCGGAATTGATGGAGATTGACGTGGAAAAGCTCTCTCTCACCGACAGGATAAACGAGGTTATGACGCAGCTTGCAGAGAAGAAGAAGCTTACATTCGTTGAACTGCTACAAGATTCACGGGATAAAAGAATGATGCTGTATACTTTCCTCGCTATTTTAGAGCTCATGAAATTGAGAATGATCAAGGTCTATCAAGCCAGCCCCTTTGGCGTGATCAGAGTGGCTCTTGCCGCGGAGTTATAAATGGGGACTGAGGAGACGTCCCGCGCCGCTAAAGGGCGGGCGGGAGCTGAAGTTGAGCTTCATGCTCAGGTACCACAGATTGTGGCGACGTGCGCCGCATGCTTGCGGTTTTTTTGAAGCTCTCCATGTAAAGACTATTTGCAACTTTTTAGAGGTTACTGCAGATGGAAGAGACAAAGGCAATAATAGAGGCTGTCATTTTCGCATCGGAATCTCCCCTTTCCGTAGATAAGATTAGGGAGGTTTTGCATGAAGTTGAAAAAAGTGAAATAGCTCGCCTGGTTCAGGATCTGATTAATGAATATGAAGAAAGACAGGGCGGTTTTGTCCTTCAGGAGGTCGCCGGTGGCCTTCACTTCAGGACAAGGTCAGACTTGAGCTTCTGGATCAATAAATCCATGAAGGCGAAACAGTCGATGCTCACGAATGCAGCGATGGAGACCCTCGCTGTAATTGCATACAAACAGCCCGTGGTGAAATCGGAAATAGACAGGATCCGGGGCGTGGACGTCGGCAGCCCCTTGAAGGGATTATTGGAGAAAAAAATTGTGAGGATCATGGGACGAAAGGATGTGCCGGGCAAACCGATCATGTACGGGACAACAAAAAGGTTTCTCGAAATATTCAGCTTGAAAGACCTCTCGGAACTGCCTACTTTGAAGGAATTGAAGGATTTGCAGGATGGAACAGAGGCCCTCGGTGCTGAATCCCCAATATCAGATAATTTGGAAATATGAATGCCTGAAACTCTTGTAAATATAATATTTCGATTTCGGATTTGTTCGAGGATTGCATGAAGGAGCGTCTGCAAAAGATTATAGCCGCTTCAGGAATATCGTCGAGGCGAGTAGCCGAAAAAATGATTGTCGAGGGCAGGGTGACTGTAAATGAAGCCGTTGTAATGCAGCTTGGCGCGAAGGCCGATATTGGTGCGGATGAAATCCGGGTTGACGGCAAGTTGATATTGCCGGAAGTGTCTAAAGTCTACCTGATGCTCCATAAGCCGAGAGGGTATGTGACTACGCTCCATGATCCTGAGAGGCGGGCAGTCGTTACAGACTTGCTCTCCGGCGTATCAGAAAGGATTTTTCCTGTCGGGCGGCTTGACTATGATTCTGAGGGGCTGTTGCTCTTGACTAATGACGGGGATTTTTCCCAGAGGGTGCAGCATCCCCGGTTCAAGATTCCCAAGACTTACATGGTCAAGATTGAGGGGAATCTCACGAGAAGCGAGATGCGTGCGCTGTCAGAAGGCATACGTCTCCCTGACGGAAATTTTAAACCGGAGAATCTGCAGATTCAGAGATCAAACAGAAAGAGCAGCTGGCTTGCCGCGACCATTGCAGAAGGAAGAAATAGGTTGATTCGGAGAGGCTTGGAGTCGCTGGGCCACCCCGTCGTCAGGCTCATAAGGACGGCGATTGCAGATATAAGCTTAGGCAATATGAAAGCAGGAACGTTCAGGCACCTGACAAAGAAAGAAGTCCGGCGCTTATTGTCATTCTGATCTATATATGATGCTGTCAAAAGCTATAATCTTGATGGAAAAATTTGTCTTGACATTAAAATTAAAATAAATGATGATCACAAAATGTACAGATAAATTATCATGTTATTTTGAAATGAGCCATTCAGACAGCACATTTACCATGAGCTGCTGTGAGATGAAGCATAAGAAGGAGGAGGTATGAACAAGTCTGGACTCATTGAGGCCTTAAGTGCAAAAGAAAACCTGACGGAGAAGAAGGCAATTGATGTCGTCAATCTGGTCTTTAAGGGTTTCACCGATGAACTGAAAAAAGGCGGCAGGATAGAGATCAGGGGTTTCGGCAGCTTTGTAGTGAGAAATTACACGGCCTATACCGGCAGGAATCCGAAAACGGGGAAGAATATAACGGTATCCCCGAAGAAACTGCCCTTCTTCAAGGTGGGTAAGGAACTTAAAGCTAAAGTTGATGCCCAGAAGTAGATTAGTCATACTGTTCAGATAAACCATAGTCGATTAGTTACTAAAAAATATTCAGGCTGAAGTGTAAGGGGTCATTTTATGATCCCTTTTTTTTACCACTCTCTCTTTAATTTATGGGAGTGCGAATCTCTCCTGCCGCCTGTCGCTCCTCTACAACTGGACTGATTTAGTATGTGAAAGAAATGATGCGGAGATTGCCTGTTCTTCATATCTGTCTTTTTCTGGTGACTATTTTTAGCACCCTCGTTGCGGGCATGCTGCAGCAGGGTATCAATCCGCTCGAAAACCCATTGCTCCTCTGGAAGGGAATACCATTTTCATTTACACTCCTACTGATCTTGGGCGCCCATGAGTTCGGCCACTATTTCATGTCCCGGAAACACCATATCGATGTAACACTTCCATATTTCATACCGGCCCCTTCGCTTGTCGGCACTTTTGGGGCGTTCATCAAGATGAAATCGCCTATCATGGATCGCCGGATACTTTTAGACGTCGGTGCTGCGGGCCCTCTCGCGGGATTGTGTGTAACAATTCCGGTTCTGCTGGTCGGTCTTTATCTTTCGGAGGTCAGGTATGAGACGGTTGAGACGGGCTTCAGTCTGGGGTCATCTATGCTTTTCTATATTATGAACTGGATAGTTCACGGCTCCGTGCCGGATAATGCCAATATCATTCTTCATCCGATAGCATTTTCCGGGTGGATCGGACTCCTGGTTACCTCTTTGAATCTCCTGCCCGTGGGCCAGCTTGATGGGGGCCATGTAGCCTATGCAGTCATCGGCCGCAGGCAAGGCATTGTCGCGAAGGTAGTGCTCGTAGTTCTTGTCATCCTCGGGGCAACCGGCTGGGTCGGCTGGCTTGTATGGGCGGGCATCCTGTTTTTTATGGGAATGTATCATCCACCGGTTATTTATGACTGGATCCCGCTCGATACAAAGAGAAAAGTCATAGGCTGGCTCACGATAGCGGTCTTCGTCATGACCTTCACGCCCATCCCGTTCTGATTCAGATCAAGCCCTCTTCACGAAAGCTGAAAAATCTGTTTTCACTGATGATGACGTGATCATGGACGATGATATCCAGGATCCTCGCAGTTTCCTGGATTGTCTTCGTCAGGCGTATGTCTGTATCCGACGGCTTGACGTGGCCCGACGGGTGATTGTGGACGAGAATGACTGCGGAGGCCTTCTGCTTCAGGGCGTTTTCGAGGACCTTTCTCGGGTAGACGACAGCCTGGTTCACTATGCCTTCCTGGATCGTTTCAATATCCGTCATCCTGTTTTGCGCATCGAGGTATATGACGCAGAACCGCTCATCCCTGAGACCGCCCATATAGGACTTGCAGTAATCGATAAGTTCGCTCGTGCAGGTTATTTGCGGTTTCTCCTTTGCCTTCTCTTTGAGGTACAGTATCCCCATTTCCTTTATCAGTTTTATCAGGATTGCGGCATGGGGGCCGATGCCTTTAACTTTCTCGAGGCAGTCTTTCTCCGCATCCATGATGCCCTTGAGAGAGCCGAAAGTTTTGAGGAGGTCCTTTGCCAGGGGTTTGACGTCTTTCCGAGGGATGGCATATGATAAGAGCAGTTCCAGGACCTCATAGTCGTGGAACGCAGCAACGCCTGATTCGGAAAATTTCTTCTTCAGGCGTTGACGATGATCCTTATGGTGAGGCGTATCGGAAGATATACTCACGGCAATTTCTGTTTACTGGGGTATCTACTTGGCTCAA
>PLMX01000225.1 GCA_003142635.1 Syntrophaceae bacterium
CCTGGATTCCCGCCACCTCATAACGATGAAGGAGGAACGATACCGAGAACTTCGTAGAGTTCCTGTTGTTTCTTGGTGATTTCGCCCATGCGCATGTCTCTTCCGGGCCTGCCGAAGCATTCGATCACATCAAACTGATCCAGCAATCCTTGAAGAGTGTACTTGCCAAACAGTTTGTTTTTCTGCATCGCTTTTTTGATACAGGATAAATATATCAGCGCCACGAATTGCACGAACAATTTCCCATCCAGCGACTGCTCTGACGAAACCAGCAACCTTCGCATGCTAAGGCGCTCCTTGAGATTGCCGAATGCCTTTTCTACCAGGTCCTTGTTGCGGTAGACATCAAGCGCTTTGACTGGATCTTTTATTTCATTGCTGACAAGCGCAAAGTACCCATAATTCCTTCTGGCCTCATCTATTGCCTCTTGTCTGGCTATCACCTTAATACCTCTTGCTGGTGTCTCATGGATTTCAAAGTATTTATCATAGAGTTTTGAGTTCTCGGGCTTCCTTTCGCCTGTCTCCAGTTCCTTCTGGAGTGCCAGCAAGCGCCTCGTTTGTCTTTGCTCATCTTCGGCAGCTCGCTCACTGTTGAAATAAAGATGAAGATACATCCTTCGCTCTTCCCGGATGGTATCCCCTTTATAAGAGCGCTCCTGGATGTAGTCCCATTTTACGGGAACGCACATAGCAAACACCCCATGGTTCTCGCGGTAATTTGTCCATTCACGCAAAGAATGACGAACGCTATCCAGCTGCTCCTTTACAAGCTTCAAAGAAAGCTTGGCTCCAATGAGAAATTTGTGGTGCTCTTTATACAATTCATTGATGTTTTCGGAGCTGTAGAATCCCCGATCCATGACCAGATGAACCTTTTGCAGGTTCAGAAAGTCCATGTCTGCCAACATGTTCCTGACGGTTTTGACATCGGTGATGTTTCCCGTCAGCTTGCGGTAATAAAACGGCAGGCTTGATTCCTGGCCAAACACAAGGGCCAGATTGAGTTGCGCCAGATGATCCTGTTCCTTGTTCATTCCGTACCTGATATGTTTCAGGCACTCAGAATAACTTGATACAGAGGTGATGTCGTAGGCCCAATATTCCTTCTCACAGCGTCTAGCAGCCTGGAGCTGGAAGAATCGATAACGATCCTCTTCTGTAATGGATGCAAAGAGCTCACTGCTTCTCTGGGATGGAATATCCTGTCCGTACGGGTGTTGATGCAGTGAAGACCATTTCGAAAAGCGACTCAGAGGGCTGTCTGATTCAAGGATAAGATAGTAGGCAAGTGAGATGATCTGCTTATAGCTGTGAGGAAAACACCGTTTCAAATCGTAAACCAGTCCAATCTTTTGACCAAGGACATCGAGGAGGTAGGTGGCGCCGTAGAATTTCCGGAATGTTTCCGTGCTTGGTGCAGGGCCTCTTTTGACAGTCTTTGGTGT
This sequence comes from Syntrophaceae bacterium, assembly GCA_003142635.1. Classification (GTDB taxonomy): domain Bacteria; phylum Desulfobacterota; class Syntrophia; order Syntrophales; family UBA2185; genus Fen-1135. The sequence continues at coordinate 1,449 of PLMX01000225.1, forward strand.
GGCAATCCCTTTGGGTCTGTTTGTTCCTTTGGTCGGAACAATCTCACTGGTGATGTCATCTACTCGACCAATCAACGTACGTTTTGCTCTGGATTGTTTCTTTTGCTTATCCCAATGAGAGATGGACTCGTAGGCATAGGTGATACCGGATCGTTTGTCATGCTGGTGCACAATGGCCATAAAACCCCCTCAAAACATCGTTATGCAACAATGTCACATAACGATGTTTTGAGCAAGTAGAAAAACACATTTGTTTCAATATTTTTGTGGGTTACGATGAAATACTAGAGACCTATCGTTATGATCTTCGGGAATCTAGGTTATGAGTTGACCTTTCAAAAATAATAGCGTCGTGAAGGTATCCAGAGTTCGATTGTTTTACAGATATTATCCAATCAAAACAACCGAGAGCGATGATCATGCAATAAAATGCTTGCTTTCAAGAAAGCATAAAAAGTAAAGGTTCTCGGATGTGATCTATACATCAGTACATATCATATCAAAGTCTATATAATGGCAGAAAACCACGTGAAATTTTCTAATGGTTTCTATTAAGGTTTGTACACTTTGCTTCGGTGTCCGATACGAAGGACCAAGACTGTCACTCGCTCATCTTCAATTTTACAAATTATGCGCCAATCACCCACTCTATACTACCAGAGCTCTCCAAATTTGGGACACTGAAGTGCTTGGCCAATTGAGCGAGGATCGTCCAAACGAGCAACTCTTTCATATAAGAAATTGAGGATACGACGGGCTATTTGTTTATCGAGGCGGTCTAAATCCCGCACAGTTGCAGGATCTAGTTCAACCTTCCATGCCATAACGTTTTATGATTTTTTCTAGAGGTATGGTCTTTGTCCGGCCTGCCCGGATATTTTCAAGTCGTTTCTCGGCAAGATAAGCGTCTTCGAGGTCNNAGTAAAGCATCAAGCCGGTCTTCAATTTCAGCAGGAAGTCTGATGGCAAGCATGGCTTTTCTCCCTTTTGATATACATGTATAGCAAATCGGCAAGAAAGTCAATCACTAGAGATGTAACAACTTTAATAGAGGGTAGGGTGCCATTCAAGGACTTTCACGTAATTTTCACGTAGGGGGCCGTGTAAGGGCTTAAATGCAGGGAGGATTCGTGTTTCAAATCCCCGCTTCCCGACCAATTTAAATTTAATTATACTGGAGCCAGGATTTTCTAGGGTCGGTATACCTTACTTCTATGTCTGAT
>PLMX01000187.1:0-12128 GCA_003142635.1 Syntrophaceae bacterium
CATGTTCAATTGCCGGTGTAATATATACGATAGATTGGGTGCAGGGCTGTCTTTCATGTCAATAAATGCATCTTGCCTATAGACAGACTTGGCTCTGCCTGCCGTCCAGTCCTTTAAGAACTGAGACCAAGTATATTCCGCCTCCCCGATAAAGAGATAGTCTGCAATGTTTGTTACTTTGATAGGATCAATGGTCGCGTAAACGCCGCCCACGGCAACAGGTATGCCGCGCTCTCTAAACTTTGCGCTTATTATTTGCATCCGCTCAAACTGGAGTGTGTAGCCGGTAATCCCCACAAGATCGCATGATATGTTCCAATTGATAGGTGCAACATTTTCATCACATATAATGTATTCGACATGTATATCTTTGGGGGTAAGGGCAATTATGGTGAGCAGGGCGATGTTGGGCATAAGTGTTTTACGCTTTCCCACAATGTCAAGAGCTCCTTGCATTGCCCAAAAATTTTCGGGATTTTTTGGATTAATCAGGTATATTCTTTTTTTCCTCATGGTGAGATCACTGATTGTCAGATGATGATAGAACGTAGATAATGGATGTTCTAGAAAATTAGTCAAGCTTATTCAGCTCAAATCCTCATCCAGTTTTCGTCCGATAAAAGGTTCAAAGTGGAACCATTCAAAGGGACACTTCCGCACCATTTCCTCAAGACGATCGGCGTAGAACTGAGCCGCCCTTCCGATGGCTTCCTGTCTGCCCTTCCGATCTTTTGTATGGACATATTCCGGGGGCAGGATTTGAAAGTGATACGCATGTTTTCCCATTCTATACCCAAAAAAAATAAAAAGCGGAGCGCCGGACAGCAGGGCAAATATGAAGGGAGTTTCCGGCAAGAATGCCTCATGCCCAAGGAATCGAACAGGTATGGAACGCTGGTCTTTACGCCATATCCGGTCACCCGTCAGAGAAACCAACCCGCCCGCCTTCAGAAAGTTTAGACCTTCGATGATATCGGCAGGGGAGCCTCCATTCTCTGCCGCAACTATAATCTTCACGCCGCTCTGAACGAGGCTCTCCTTCTGCGTATGCTCAATCTGGTCCTTGTTCTTTTGACCCAAGTAGAGAAGCAGTTTCATCTCCGGATTATTCCGGCCTCGCATGTTAAGCATATGCGCCGCAAGTTCCCAGTTTCCCACATGGGACATAAGAATTATACCGCCCACCTTTCTGTTTACGGCATCGTCAAGGAATTCCCATCCCTTGGGGGTGATGGTAACATTATGGTCCGCGAGAATGGGAAACCGGTCCAGGTAGACATTGGTGAAATTGTGATATTGCCTCCATGCGCACCGGAGATGGTACAATAGCGCCCTTGAAGGAAAGAGCGCCCCGTAAAATCGAAGACTCACCGCGACCCTTCCCGGAAAAAGGAAAAAATAGCCCGAGGCAATAAACCAGGCCATGAGCCGGAACACCCACAGTCCTATTCGATTTGAAAGGGCAATTAAACCCCGGTAGAAAATGTCCTTCATCCTCTTCTCATTTTGTCATGCCGGTACATCTGCTTCTTTTTCCCCAGTGTTCACTCTGGCGACAAACCACATTTCTTCACCACCCGGTGCGCTTATTTCTGTGAGCGTGATATAGAAACCCGCATTCGATATGATAGCCATGATGTCTGTCTCCGACCGAAAATGTGGAATGCCTTTTTGAATCCTGATCCTCGTCGTTTCGAGCCATCGGGTCCATGGAAAGCGTTTTTCCGAAGGCACCGTCGCCCTGATAATCAAAGAACCGCCAGGACGCATATTTGCGTGAAGACGCTGCAAGGTCAATCTGAATTCGTCATCGGTTATCAGATGGATCATATCCAAGAGAAGCGCCGTGTCGGCCATCCCGGGAACATCGGGGATATCGGGAGCGCAGCCGATCTCGACGGTGCCTCTCTTGCCTATCGCACGCGACGCGAAACGGGCACGCTTGCGATCCGGTTCTATCCCGTAGACCTGCGCACGAGCAAAGAGCTCGAGAAGCCAGACAGCGGGCACGCCATAGCCGGTCCCCACATCTATGATGATTTCCGGCTTCCTGACGAACTCAGCGAGGCGCGGGAACATGGGATCGAGGATGATTTTAAAACGGGCAAAGAGTCTCGGATAGGCCTCCATATGCCGGTACCGCCCGACTGCACTCTGAAGGTGCCTTTTCGAACCGAGCACAATTACCTCATCCGTCGGAGGTACAGGCGCAAACATCCGTCTCAGGATGGGCGGTGTAATCGTCACAGCGCCCAGGAAAGAATAACCAATTCCCAAGGCAAGGCCCAGCCCCGCACTTTTCAGCATGGCATTGTCGGCGAGTGCCAGAATGCCGAACCCCAGAAACGTTGTGGCGAAGGAAAGAAAAACGGAGAGGCGTATAAGCCTCAAAGAAGGATCATCTTCATCGAAATAGCGCTGATAGGAACGCACCAGATAAAGAGCATAGTCCGTTCCCATCCCGATGACTACGACAGACACCATGAGGGTCGGTATAGTGAGGGACTGCCCTGTGAGATTTAATGTGCCGAGGGTACATATCAGGGCAAAGAGTGTTGGCGCCATGCCGACCAAGGTAAGTTGCCAGTCAAAAAAATAGAAAAAGGCAGTCAATATCGTGATGATGCCCACGATAACACCCATCTTGATGAAGGCGGAAAGCAAGGTTGCTTCAAGCCTTTTACCGAAAAGGGCCGGATCAAACACCCGCGCCAATCCCGTTGCCGTGAAGCGTCTGTAAAAATCCTCTCCCTCGTATGATGGCCCCGGCGTCAGGGCCGCAACCTCTACCCAAGAAGTTCGGTCCTTATTCACTGATATGCCAAGGAGGCCGGAAAATTTCTCGGGCATGTCGGTCCCCCGCAAGTCCTGTGCGTTTAAAATTGTGAAAAAAGGATTGAAAGCGGATGGTGAAAAACCCAATGGCTGTGAAGCTTCGCCCATGCTTTTTCGAAGTTTGGCAACCCGATCCGGATTCCAGAAGCTCCGCCACGCCGCAAGATTCTTTCGCGCCATCTCCTCGCCCGGGAAGAGCATGGAAGGGACAAATGCCTCGGAAAGTCGTCCGACTGCAACTTCCTGAGAGAGCAGATCAGCAAGACGGTCGCTTTTCCGCTGCAGATCATGCCGATCGCATCCCTCCACCATAAGATACAGCCGGCTCATGATATCGCCCCACACGTCCCGGATGAGTTTCTCGGCGCTTAGCGTCTCCTGACTGACCGCGTTCATTGTATTCAGATCGACACGAAATTCCGGTCTGGCGAAAAACAGCATTACAACCGCAAAAACCAATGCGGCATAAGTCTTCCACATACCGCCAGAAGATCCTATTCTGTTGACGATGCGCTGAAGCGGCAAATAGGGCGAGTGTTTTGCGGGGGTCATCACAGGGAATACCAACGGGAAGAAAGTGTGAACGAAGATGTATGTAAATACAACTCCCAGAGCGGCAAACTGCCCTATTTCCATCAGGGCTGGAAAGCCGCTTACGGAGAGAAATGCAAAGCTGACGGCAGTCGTCAGCATGGCAAGGAGACCCAATGACCAGACCTCCCTGGTAGTTTCCAGGCCACGTGTTTCGTATGGACGATCAAGAAAAAGAAGATAGGTTATGCCGTAATCAACGGTAAAGGAAATAATCGCCCCGCCAAAACCGACGGCCAGCATGGAAATGGAAGGGTGAATAAGAGAATACACGAAGATCGCCATCATGGTTCCGGCGAAGGCCGGCAGAAGGGACAGGAGACCAATTAGAGGTCTGGGAAAGCCTACGATGAGCAGGAGAGCGATGGCGACCGTGGAAAACAGGACTGCCGTTTGAACATTCCTCTTGGCGCTTAGCTCATTATCAAGGGCGGCACGATAGGCACCGATGGATATCAGGGTGAACCCATTCTGCCGGCCGTATTTCCCATGCAGCTCTTCAGAGATATTATCCAACAGCGCCGTCACATATCTTGAAGACTTCGTATCCATGCCGGAGCTTAAGGGATCGGCGATGATCAAGATATGCTTTCCATCCGGTGAGACGAGCTTACCTTCATATATCCTGACGCCTTTTACGGGTGAAAGAAATGATAAACGTGAAAGGACCAGATTTCGCAATGCGAGGGGATCATCGGAGATAAGTCCCGTCTGGCCGATCCCTTCAAGAAGGTGCAGGGAAGAAAAATAATCCCCCATGGTCTGCCGCACCTTTTCGGACGAGAGCAGTGGTTTGACGTTTTCTTCAAGCTCCATCTTATCGAAAAGGATCGGTAGATGATCGATAATATACCGGATCATCTCCGGCATCAATTGACCGATGTGACTGAATCCCACCTCTTTGAAGAGGCCGCTTGCCCGCATTTTAGCTTCAACCAGGTTCGCCCCTTCAATAAGGACATCAATGTCCCCGCCTGGATGTCCCACATCGACAACCACCCGGTCATGAATCGGATGATGCATGATGACGTAGCGGGCATCGGCTAAAACGGGATCGCTCTGGGGTAGAGAGGACAGGATATCGGTATTAAATTGGAGACGGTATATCCCTGTTGTGAATAGCCCTATGACAGCCAAGATCACGACGATCACCAGGGACCATCTCAGAAGGTATCTGTGCGCATTCATCATGAAAGGCTATCAAAAGGCTATTTTCTTTGTATAAAGGGCAATACGCATAATCTCATGAAAATCAGGCGACTGAAGGTGCCTGCATTCCGGCAGAAATCGACAAATCCGCGATAATGGGAAACCCTCTCATCTTCGGCTTCATACGTCACTCCGACGGGCGTCTCCAGAACAGGTATACCATGCCATTTAGCCCTGACCAGAATTTCAACCTCAAATTGGAAACGCCGTGCCCTGATATTAAGACGCATGGCCTCCGGCAGGGGATACAATCTGAATCCGCTTTGCGTGTCCCGAATGTCCGGACCTCCGGATGCCCGCACCCAGAAGTTCGAAAACACCCTGCCGAAACGGCTCGTCCACGGCACATTCCGGTGATCCATTCCTTCCCTCAGGCCGACGATGATGGGTCTCTTACCAGGGGAAACCGCCCTGACTAGATTCCAGACATTTTCGGGACAATGCTGTCCGTCGGCATCCATGGTGATGACCCAGTCCGCCAATGGGGCTGCTGCCGCTAAACCGGTCAGAATGGCAGCACCCTTTCCTCTGTTGGTGGCATGGCGGATGATGGTGATACGCGATATGTCCTTTATCCGGTCGTACGTGGAATCCGTCGAGCCATCATCGATAATAAAGAGGGGCAAATGAAGCTTCAAGGCGTCCTTGACCACCTGTGCAACTTTGTTTTCATGATTATAGACGGGAATCACGACAGCAATGCGGTTCTTGTTCATCAGTCCGCTTTCCCAATCCAAATGATCGTTCCCTGATCGAATCCACAGGGAACTGGATATGTCGCTTCGAATTTTAATTCCTCTCCCTGAACTTTTTTATCGCTGCGGGGATCTTGTCCGGCTGTTCCATGAGCATGGCCAGATCATTAAATGTTGTATTTTCATGCAGAAGTTCGAGCGGGAGCTCCACATGGAAGGTGTCGTGCAAAAGAATCTGTAAATTTACGGCCTCCATTGAATCCCAGTCGGGAATTTCGCCCAGTTTTGTCTCCGGGGTGATAGATCCATCGCCGCTTTCAAAAAAATTATCCAAAAGAACTTGTTTCATCGTTTGCCAAATATCATTCATGCCATGTTCCTTATATTAGACACGTATCAGGTTCGCCCCCCAGGACAGCCCACCACCAAAAGATACTGTTACGACGAGATCGCCTCTCGTAAGAACATCCGTGGAGATCGCTTCATCGAGGGCTATCAGAACAGACGCGGCAGCGGTATTGCCGTAGGAAGAGAGGTTCATAAAAAACCGGTCCACGGAGACAGCGAGAATACCTGCGATTTTGTGAATGATATTAGCATTGGCCTGATGACAGACAAAGCACTTGATGTCGCTTATATCCACGTCAGCATCCTTGAGGAGCTGGAGGATTATTTCGGAACCCTTGTCCACCGCAAAGTTAAATACATCGCTGCCTTTCATCCTGAAAAACGCCGACCTGGTATTGGTCATTTTTCCAAAAGGCAGCATCGTCCCACCTGCGGGAACGCTGATGGTATCGCTGCCACTTCCGTCTGTCCTCAAACAGGAATGAAGAACTCCTACGTCAGAGGAGTCACCTGCTTGAAAGAGCACGGCCCCGGCACCGTCTCCGAAAAAGGGATATGATGAAAAATCCTTTCGATTCATGATTTTGGAATAGACTTCCGAAGCAACCAAAAGGATATTTTCGCAGTATCCTGATTTAATGAGGGCATCGGCCATGGCGATGCCGAAGGTGCTTCCCGAACAGACTGAATTGATGTCGAAGGCAAAGGCCTTTTTCGCACCTATAATATGCTGCACTCGCGCCGCTGTCGCGGGCTGCATGCGATCCGGAGAAGAGGTGGCGAGAAGAATCCCTTCCACTCCTTCCGCTGAATAAGCAATCTTGTCAAGACAAGCAATCGCCGCTTGTATCGCCAGATCCGATGTACATTCCTTATCGGATGCGACCCTTCGGAAAAACACACCGGTCTTCTCGCCGATCAGTTGAATCGCTTCCTGTGGAAATTGTTTCAGGTCTTCATTGCTGACAACTGTTTCCGGTAGGTAGCTGCCGGTTGATGTAATAACCGCATTGCGCATTTTGATAACTTATCCGCCTCACCCTATAGCTTGAACCTTCACCCATCATGTATACACTCTCTTACTCAACCCCTTTTCAAAAAGGGGTTGAGTGAAAATGGATTTTACTTTCATTCCGAGCATTGTATGTCAACCCTCCAATTGATCAGAACCCCAGGGCCTGTCTGATTTCATCGGGGATAGTGAACATGATTTCCATCTCCGGCGCCTTTACGGCAACCTGCTCTGTTCTCCCGCGGGTACACACTCTGCCGTCAGCTTTAAGCCTGATTTCAAAATCGACAACGATTTTTGTCTTTCCCTCAACCACGGTGGCCTTGCAGATAAATTCATCGCCGTGCCTGAGGGGATAGATATGTTTTGTGGTCGTCTTGATGATAGGGAACAGATACTGCGTCCTCAGATAAAACTCATAGAGATCTACACCCACCTGTGCGAAGAGGGCCACCCTGGCATCCTCAAAGTAAAGAAAATAATTTCCGTGCCATACTATCTGCATGGGGTCAAGATCGTAAAATGGCACTCTATGCACAATCTCGCAGCTGGGCTGATGCTTCCCTGTCATGATGATTTACCTTCTTTACTGAGCGAGTATAGGAAGATGCCGACAATGTGTCAAGAGGAAACGGACCAGTGCCATTTCATATTTCTGCTATTTTAGGTTTCCATAACGGACATGAAACTCTGTGAGTCGTATTGAAGTAATCTTATCATAATTATTTTGACACGCGGGGGCAATTTACTTACACTTGACCAATGAAAGAGGGTGCTTCTATCAAAAAACGCATAGCCCTTGTCCATCCGCGTGGATTCAACTGGTTTCCCGGTCAGCGTGATATTACAGATGTCGCCAACCGCATGGTCCCTCAGGGGCTGCTTTCAATCGCCTCTTATCTATTAGACCAGGGACATGACGTTTTTGTATATGACTGCCTTGGTCCAGGCATTCCCTTTGACCTCAATGAGCAGGTTAAAGCAATTCTGGATTATAAGCCGCAGATCGTAGGATTTTCGGCCACAACGTCGTCGTTCTTGGACGCTGCGGAGATCGCGCAAAAGATCAAGGAACACTCCCGGCATATTACGACTGCCTGCGGCGGTATACATGCTTCCGCGCTGGAGGGTAAACTTCTCAGTGCCTTTCTTTCATTCGACTTTCTTTGCGTCGGCGAGGGCGAGTTGACGATGTCAGAGATTGCCCAGGACATGGATCCCGCAGAAATCAAGGGTTTGATATGGCGTAAAGGTTCCCATGCAGTAACAAATCAGCCACGGCCCCATATAGCTGATCTGGACAGTCTTGCTTTTCCCGCTTATGAAAAACTTAAAGGCTTTCCTACCGATTACCATCTGCCTTTGTTCAGCTATGTCAATGCGCCCGGGGCGACCATGATTACATCACGGGGATGCGTGCATCAGTGTTCTTACTGTGACCGCTCCGTGTTCAAAAAGGGATTCCGCTATAACTCGGCATCTTATATTTACGAACACATGAAATATCTGCGGACAAGATTCAATGTGCAACATGTCAATATTTATGATGACCTGTTTACAGCAGACCGTGCACGGATCGTTGAACTCTGCGAGAAACTCGCACGTCATCCATTGGGGACAAATTTCAACTGTGCTGTGCGGGTGGGTTACACAGACGATGCATTGCTTGAGATGCTGAAAGATGCAGGCTGCCTCATGGTTTCACTGGGCATAGAATCAGCAGACCCGCACATATTAGCCGCACACAAATCGGGGGTTTCACTTGATGATGTATGTGATACTGTAAGGCGTATCCAGGCCGCGGGGCTACGTGCAAAAGGACTGTTTATGATGGGTTTGCCGGGCGAAACGGAAGAGTCTATTCGACGGACTTCTGATTTTATTATATCCCTGGGGCTGGACGATATGAATATGTCCAAGTTTACCCCCTTCCCGGGCGCTCCGCTTTGGTCAAAAATCAGGGAAGAAGGGACATTTAATGAAGATTGGAGGCTGATGAATTGCCTGAATTTTGTTTTTGTCCCAAAAGGGATTGCATCAAAAGAAAAAATGGATCTTCTTTATAATGAGCACGTGAAGCGCTTTTATTCAGATCCTGCGTGGCGCAACAAATTCCGACGTCGTCTCTGGCAGCATCGTAGAAGTCTGAGGTATCTAATCCGTCATTTGCCGTCATTCTGGTCAGCAAAGCGCCAGTTTGAGCCTGGTAAGTGAAGTACACATGATGGGATACAAATTTACGAGGCACATATGCGTATTCAAAGATGGTTGGTGACTGCTTTAATAACCTGGGTTTTTTTATTGCCCCAAATCGCTAGTTGCGAGGAAAAGCCTCTATGGGAATTGGGTGCGGGGTTAGCGCTTCTCCGCCTGCCTGATTACCGGGGTTCAGACGAAAGCCGGTATTACTTACTGCCTTTTCCCTACGTAATCTACCGCGGCGATATTTTGAAAATTGACAGGGAGCGGATTTCGGGACGCATATTTAAAACTGACAGACTCCTATTAGATGTCAGTCTTTACGGCAGTGTGTCTGTTGATAGTTCAAGAAATAGCGCACGCAGCGGCATGCCGGACCTGGATCCGATTCTTGAAATAGGACCATCATTAGAAATTAAGCTTCTGGAAAGCAAACAGGATCGTTATAAATTCGGTGTCACCCTGCCTGTGCGTGCCGCTTTTGCGATAGATTCTTCATCGGTGTATCGTGAAGGTTTTGTATTCAGTCCGAGACTGAATTTCGAAAAAGACGATTTATTTATCTGTCAAAACCACTGACATAGTCAGTGGTGGGGCGTGGGGGCGGAGGCCCCACACCTTAAGTGAACCGACAATGTTGGTGAACAATGTTTTAGAGTAGTCGTTTCAATCCTTATCAGACAAGGCGAAGGACATTGTCCGTAGGCTTGCCGCATTTACAAGGCCACCGACAAGGTCGGTGGTAGTTTAAGTCCCGGGACCGGTTTAAAACTGGGAATTTCAGCCGGGCCGATGTTTGCCACCAGTGATTATCATAGTTATTATTATTCGGTGGATCCGACTTTTGCAACTCAATCACGTCCTTCTTATTCCGCCAGCAGCGGATATAGCGATTCCAGGCTAACCGTCGGCTTAAATAAAAGTTATAAACAGCTTATCTTTAATACTTTTGTCAGTCTGGATTTCCTCCAGGGCGCAGTTTTTGAGGATTCTCCTTTAGTAAAAACGAAATATTCCGTCATGTGTGGTTTTGCTGTGTCCTGGATTTTTCTCAAGTCAGAAAGGTTAGTCTCAACAGATAGATAAAGTTGGTTACGTAATATCTCATTTCCTGAAAATGATTTGACAACGTGTTGCCTTTTCATTAGATTAAATTGCAATAAATCAAATCCATGTCAGCCAGAAGGGCCTTTCATGTTAAAATTTAGGATACCTCTGATTATTATCTTCATCCTTCTCCTGACCGTTCAGGGCTATTCCGCCCCACCTCTGATAAGCCGTTGGGTAACACTCCGTTCCGACTCTAGGGAACAGGTCAAAAAGATCATCCACTCCGAGGTGGACAGACGGGAAGGTTTCTCCGCCCCGCAGGAAGAGAAGGCGAACCTGGGTGCCGTGGAAGACGAAAAGGAGAAAGAGGATATAGGGTATAAAAAGGCACTTGCCGCGGCCAATAAGGAATTTACCAAGGCCAAAAAGCGACGAGACGATCTTACAACCCAGTTTCAAGCAGTTTCGACAGAACTGGAAGATCAGCAGAAAAACATCAAGACAATAAAGACTGGCATCGAAAACCTAGACAGCCAGATTGCTCGCTATAGCCAGGATATCAAGTCGCAGCAGGATGCATTCAAGAAATGGCTTCAGACCGAAAAGCAAGGGGAGGCTCTTGCGGCTGTAATCTACACCCGGGGTTTCAAGGATGCAGCCCACACTCTGGAAAGCATGGCCGATCAGGCCTCGGCTCCTCTGATGGCACAGCTCATGGGTACTTATATCCAGTCATTCACAAAAGTCATTAATTCCGTCCTTTCTCTAGATTTCATCCGCGCCATAGAAGAAGGAACAGCCAAGTGGAACACCGAGGAACCTCTACGGATCGAACTTGAAAAGGGGAATAAGGGCACTACCTATCTGCGCCTTAAGCGTTACGAACTATACCCCTTCCAGAATCCAAAAGGGGGACGGGTCAAACCTGTTCCGGCCTCAAAATATATCAAGGCCTCCATAATCACCAATAGGAAGGAACTGGATGACTTTCTTAAGGCGAACGGTTATTCCTCAGCCAGTTACGATTTGGACCGAGCTAACACCGTAATCAAGGAAACTTCACAGATGAATACCGCTGCCGAGGAAAGCCTCCAGGAACAAGTCCGATCATTCCGGGACAGGATCAATTCCGTCCAGGAAAAAATTACCTCAGCTAAGCAAGAAAAGGAGACCCAGTTATCCCTCGTGCGCAAGAAGGAGGAACCATACAAGAAGACATTACTTGACGTGGCCACTGTGCAATCTAAAAAAGATGATGCTGACCGGCTTTTTCAGGAGACTCAGAAAGCGCTCCACGACATCCGGCGCATGCGGGAATCCATCATCATTAAGACTGCCCTTACCACCGCTCGAGGATCCGAAAGTCCTGCTGAGGTCTCGGCAGAAGCTATCATCGATAAACTAGCTGAAGTAAAGAACGATGCGAAGACGCAACACTCCAGTTCCACCACGGAAGTGACAAATTTTCAGGTTTCAGCCGAATCATCATTGCAGGCCGTCACGGAGGCACATATCACGGCTGTTCGCTTGATATCTTTCATCAATGAGGGAGACAGCGTCAGGGTAAGAATGGCCTTTCGGGTGAGGACGGTGCTGGAAGAGGTGGGTGGGGAAGTCCAACGGGAAAAGCCGCAGCCGGTTTCGACACCACCTGCCGAGAAGAAGTTTTCCCGTTTGATACCTTCGTTCACCAAGCCAACGGATGAGGGAGAGAAGGAAACTTTAAGGACACCTGAACCAGAAAAGGTTGCTCCAGTGAAGGAGCCGGTAAAACGGAACCCTAAAGCGCTTGGAGTGACTGAGGCCAATGATATTTTGTTCGAGGTAACTATCGCTAAGTTATCGGGCAATGACATCTCCGTCTTTGTAGACATGACGAATATGTCGCAGGACTCGACCCGGAATATCGCAATTTACGACGAAAACTTCCGCTGGTCAAAATCGAAGTTGACGGATACCGTGGGCAATGAATATCAAGTCTCGCAGGTAGTTTTCTGGAAAGGACAACAAAGAACCTCTATGTACGATGCGGGGACTAGGGGAGTTCCTGTAGACGCGGGAACAAAGCAGGCGGCACAACTCATTTTCAAGAAAGTCTCTCCCAACCTGAAAACAATTAAGAAATTGACGATCCATCCCTTCATCTATTGGCGTATGCTTTTTGTCTGGAAATGGCAAGAGCACGACCT
>PLMX01000187.1:12178-16867 GCA_003142635.1 Syntrophaceae bacterium
GGATTCAGTTACATCATCGGATGGCCGGCAATCGCGGCTCTAGGCATACTGGCAGCCTACTTACGGGAACCAATGATCATCGTTCTTGGCGGACCGGTTACCTATGGTTTTTCCCACCTGGTATTTCTCACCGGTGCCTGGCTCGCAGGAGCAAAATACGCACGGATATTAATTAAATATACCGCAAGAGCCCTCTTTAGAAAAATTCTCCGTCATGGTACAGAAACATATTCAGTATGATTTATAACAGAATTATATACGTACCTTTTCTCCTCGCCGCTCTCTTCACTTTCGATTCTGGTGCACGGCTCTGGCATACTCCCCAAGCAGACGGAATCTCCCGGGCCGTCCCGGGCGTTCTGGCAAATAGACTATCGGGTCATTTGGTTCTTTGACCATTTATGTATCGCAGCCATACACCTTTCTTTTGTTAATCTGCAATTTGAGCCTGTTCAATAATTCAGTTTTTAACCATGAAAACCGACTATCTCATGCGTCGTTTGCTGTTCAATACTGGTGTTCAATATTGAGTCAGAGCGTAAACATGCTGAAATAGAAAGGGAATTACCAAATATCCCTTATTTTCTAAGAGCGACAAACGCTGATTTTTGGGGTTAACCTACGCCTGGAATCGCCCAATTTTGGGGTTATCTTTTTTCAAAACATTGAGTTTCCGCAGGGCGACCCTCCGGAAATGCAATAAAATTGGGTTAACCTCAATTGTTCACATTTGTAAATAGCTATATTTATTAGCATTAATTAGTATTGAACAGGCTCAATTTAGTCAACAAGGGTCCACTGTTTGTTAGTGTTGCCAATCAACCGACCTCTTTAATATTTTCATTTATTGCTCTCGCACAGTACCGGTTTAAGCTGTTACGGAAGCGCATTTCACGAAAACATGGACTTCAATAAATAACGGACAAAATCTCGGTCAAACAAGATTCTTTCTATCATTCTATGAGGACGTCTCAAGCCTCTGGAACATGAATTCAGTTCTCGGATGATTTCTCTTCACTGGGGTCATCAGAAACCCGAAATGGTAAGCAAAAAAGTTTTGCTGAGCGTCCCGCTCGGGGAGGCACAATTCAAGGGATTTCGCGTTCTGCGAAATCCCTTTCTATATTTCCAAGCCTTATAGCGTCACGAATGTCCAATTGACGTAACATACAAGCACTTATTCCTTGAATAAATGTTTGAAATATTTTAAGGTACATAGGACGAAAAAAAGAGTTCACTGGTGAAAGTTCTGTGAATCAATCCTGCAACGAAGCGGATATCAGTTAAGACCGGCGGGTGCCTGGAAGCCTCATCCGGTACATTTGTTCCGGTTGATCGGCCTGCATAATTACCCTGCTTATATCAATGCCGCGTTCATCGGCATTGTCATTTCGATTAGTCTTCTTATCATTGGCTGGAATTTGCTCGAAGGCGCATTAGTATGGGAGGCACAAATGGCAGAGAAAAAGAAAGCATCTCCAAAAAAGAAAAACCGCAATAGAGAGAAAGAAGTTAAACCTGTTAAAAATAAAATTGTTGCCTCCGCAGCCGCTCTCTCAGGACATCGGGCAGCCCTCGGAAAGCTGTCTGGTGGAAGCTTCCCCGTTGTCGGAATTGGCGCTTCCGCCGGCGGCCTGGAAGCCATTGAGCAATTTTTCCGTCATATGCCGCCCACCGCCGGCATTGCCTTTATCGTCATCCCCCATCTGGACCCGAGCCATGCCAGCATGATGACGGATCTCATCCGGAGATTCACGAAAATGGCCGTCGTCGAGGCCGGGGACGGCATGCAGGTAGAGCCGGATCACGTTTATGTGATTCCACCCAACCGGAACATGGCCATCTTTCACAAGACCATCCATCTGTCCATGCCGGGCGATCCTCGCGGTCTCAGAATGCCCATTGATTTCTTCTTCCGATCTCTGGCGGAGGATCAGGGTGAAAGGGCAATATGCACCGTCCTGTCCGGGACGGGGTCGGACGGCACACTGGGACTCCGGGCGGTCAACGGAGCCGGGGGAATGTGCATGGTCCAGGACCCGGCCTCGGCAAAGTATGACGGAATGCCGGAGAGCGCCATCAAAACAGGCCTTGCCGACTTTATCCTTCCTGCCGATCAGATGCCGGAGCATCTGATCGGATACGTCGCGCGTTTTTACCAGAAAGGCGGGAGACCGACGCCGCCGATTCCAGAAAAGACATCGAGCGCCATGCAGAAGATATTCATGCTGCTCCGATCAAGGACCGGGCATGACTTCTCCCTTTACAAAAAAAATACCATTCACCGCCGCATCGAAAAGCGCATGAGCGTACATCAGTTCGAGGATACATCTAAATATGTCCGTTATCTCCAGGAATATCCCGATGAAGTGAAGATCCTCTTCAAGGAACTCTTGATCGGCGTGACGAACTTTTTCAGAGACGCCGAGGCCTTTGAGATTCTCAAAAAGAAAATCCTCCCGAAGATGCTTTCCGGGAAGCCCGAAAATTATGAATTGCGGATATGGACGCCCGGATGCGCAACCGGTGAAGAGGCTTACTCCATTGCCATGGTCATCCGGGAGTATATGGATGAGTTAAAGCATAATTTCAAGGTCCAGATCTTCGGCACCGATATCGATGAAGAGGCCATCGCCAAGGCGCGCGCCGGTTTGTACACGGGCAACATCAGCCTCGATGTGAATGCGCAGCGGTTCAAACGTTTTTTCATCAAAGAGGGGAATGATTACAGGATCAAGAAGGATATCAGGGAAGATGTCGTCTTTGCGATTCAGAATGTGATCAAAGATCCACCCTTTACCCGGCTCGACCTCATAAGCTGCAGGAACCTCATGATTTACCTTGAACCGGAGCTGCAAAATAAGCTCATCCCCCTTTTCCACTACAGTTTGAAGCCGGGCGGCGTTTTGTTTCTGGGGCCTTCGGAAAGCATCGGCGGATTCTCCGATCTCTTCCCTGTCATAGATAAGAAATGGAAGTTTTACCAGAGGAAGGAATCCAAGTCTGCAATTGACGCCTTCACCTTCCCCGCTTTTCCCGGGGCTTATGAGCGGGAGGGCGCCGATAAACCAGGAGAGGTAAGGAGAATCGGAGGGGCGGGCATTCCCGCCTTAGCCCAGAGAATACTGCTCGCGAATTTTGCCCCGCCAGCCGTTATCGTCAACACGAAAGGGGACATCCTCTATATCCATGGTCAAACCGGGAAATACTTAGAGCCGCCGCCGGGACAGCCCACAGTGAATGTTCTCGAGATGGCTCGGAAGGGGCTCAGGCTGGAATTGCGCTCAGCCCTTCAGAACGCCGTTTCCAATAACCGAAAAGTGATGCTCACTAACCTAAAAGTCATCACGGAGAGCGGCGTCCAGCCTCTCACCCTGACCGTCAAGCCGATCCGCGATGTTGAACAGGGTGAGGGATTGTTCCTCGTGACATTTGACGATGTTCCGCCGGTGAAGAAAGCGTTGCCCGACCGGAAGAAAGGAAGATCAGCGAGAGAGAACAAGCACGTCACAGAGCTTGAGCAGGACTTGAGGTACACGCGGGAAAGCCTTCAGGCAACGATCGAGGAACTCCAGGCCTCCAACGAGGAGCTTAAATCTACTAACGAAGAGATGCAGTCCACCAATGAGGAACTGCAGAGCACCAATGAAGAAATGGAAACCTCCAAAGAGGAACTGCAATCGGTAAATGAGGAGCTGATCACGGTCAATGCGGAGTTGCAGATGAAGATCGAACAGCTCTCCCGTTCTGAAGGCGACATGAAAAACCTCTTGGACAGCATCAACGTGGGAAGCGTTTTCCTCGATCGCGAAATGAATATCAAGCGTTTCACCACCGACATCACAAGCGTCATCAACCTGATTGCGTCGGACATCGGGAGGCCGCTCAGTCATATCGTTACGAACCTGGAAGACGTTGATCTGGTCGCTGATGCAGAGAAAGCCCTCGAAACCCTGAGGTGGAGCGAGAAGGAAGTACAGTCAAGAGATGGAAGATACTATCTCATGCGGACTATACCCTACAGGAGCATGGAGAATGTCATTGACGGTGTGGTTATCACCTTTACGGAGATCACCCTACTCAGAAAACAGGCCGAAGAACTCTCAAAACTGGCGGCCACAGAAGCGGCATTAAGCTATGCCGAAGCGATTGTGGCGACAGTGAGGGAACCGCTTGTTGTGCTGGATGCGGAGCTGCACGTCGTCTCTGCGAATCGCGCTTTCTATAAATATTTCCGGGCAGCTGCCGGGAAGGTGGAAGGCCGTTTGCTCTATGAGCTTGGCAACCGGCAGTGGGACATCCCGGTACTCAGAGAGCTTCTGGAAGGAGTCCTCGCCCGGGATGAAATTTTCGATAATTTCGAGGTTGAAGTCGATTTTGAGAAGATCGGCAGAAAAAGAATACTCCTCAATGCCCGCAAGATCAGCCATGAAGGCATTCCCCGGCCTTTGATCCTCCTGGCCATGGAGGTGATGAAATGATAAAAGCGATGGTCGGAAAATAATATTTTAGGAAAATGGCAAGCATGAAGAAAGGCAGTTCCAAAACAAAGCATGTTGATGATCTCCGTAAGCGCGCGGAAAAGAAAATTCCCGGGTCGGGGGACAGCACCCGGAAGATGTCCGCTCCAGAAATCCAGAAACTCGTTCACGAACTCCATGTTCACCAGATAGAGCTCGAGATGCAGAA
>PLMX01000088.1 GCA_003142635.1 Syntrophaceae bacterium
CCTCCTTGGTCTACTCGACCATTTTCGTCGGTGCATACGATTTGCGAGTTACGGGAAGTTGTGATGAGTCGTCTTTACATCTGCTGTCAAGCTAACTCTGTCTTACGGCGTCTTACCTAGAATAATTTCAGTTCGAATAGAGATCCTGCTGTGTTATAATATATCTTATGTAGTATTCTTATAATATTTTTCTAATATTGATTTCAGAATCAGTTTACTACAACCTCATAATAAACACATCACTACACATTATTTCAGGGCGAAGTCCTTTTGTTCCAGCCTCACAAGATTCTAACAGCTCATGTAATTTAAGGAGGGCGAGATGATTTTAGGCAAGAAAGCTGCTTATTCGTCAGTTGTTGTTCTTTTATTATTCTTATTCAGTCAGAATGTCCTAGCAGATGCGACCTGCACCTATAATAATGCGCTGCCGGATGTCTCATGTACCCCAGGAGACATCAATGCCAATGTAACCAGTGACAACATCAATGATACTATCTGTGTCCCGGGCTTTTCTAAAACTATAAGACCCCCTGTTTCAGTGACTAATCAGATAAAAAAGAAAGTAATGAAAGCTTATGGAAATACGGTTCACCAATCGGATAGCGATCTGGCAGCCGACTGTAGTGAACGTAAGAGCAATAAAGCTATCATTAAAGTTCCGAAAACGAGCATATGCCTCGATCTTTCCAAGTGCGCAGCGAATTCAGACAACTTCAAATGTTATGAATTGGATCACTTAATTAGTCTAGAATTGGGCGGCTGTCCTGATTGTGCAACAAACCTTTGGCCGCAGCCATATTATCCCAAACCAGGTGCTCACGAGAAAGATCAGGTCGAGAATTATCTCCATAAAGCTGTCTGCGACGGCGATATTACTTTGGCGGATGCACAGAAGATTATATCGACTGACTGGCTTTCATGTTTTGACAGTATAAAGAAGCATGAGCCATGCAAGTAGGAGGTTTACCTGACTCCCACAAACTATACCAGTTTTGGGGGAGAAGGTCACAAATACAAATTTCCATCAGAACTACCATATGATCGGACTAACTGTTAGACGGAGGTAGTGCGATGCCTATTACATCATTCAAAGACAAATTAATTGTCAGATTGGAAAATGAGCGCATAAGGAAACCAGAACGCATATTAAATGAAACTTATTTTGAACAATTAGCACACCATGGAGTGAACCCCTTACATTGCACAGTCAGGGTAATATAATTAGAGTATCCTGACAGGGGTATACGACTCCCATCCAGTTCGTTTTCAGCTGCACAACTTTATAGTAACTGAAAGGTCAGGCCGAAATTTTTCTCTTTATTGTAGATTTCAAATGGCAATTGTTATATTAAGCACCTTATTGTGAAGTATGTGGTCCCCTATAAACAGATTTTCGATGCAACGATCGAGGCGAGACCTCCACTGTGTAAAAAGGGGTATCCAGAGACGCCCGTATCACCGAAACGGGTGTCTTTCTTTGGAGGATGCTGCGATGTCACTACTACCATAAAATGGGCGACGACAGTGCAAAAACCAATAGATAATCAAGCGATCATAGCAACTGATCTTACAAAATGGTTTGGCGAAGGAGAGACCAAGACGATTGCCGTGAATGCTGTCGGGCTTGTCGCTCACTTTGGCGAGATGCTGTTTATCGTCGGCCCCTCCGGCAGTGGCAAGACCACGATGCTCAGCATGATTTCTGGCATCCTGCGTCCCAACGCCGGCAAGGTGACTGTCAAAGGGATCGATATCTGGACTCTGAACAATGACCAACTGGCTGATTTCCGTCTGAACACAGTTGGTTTCGTCTTCCAAGACTACCATCTTTTCCCGCGGCTAACCACGGCCGAGAATGTCGCGATCCCGTTAATTCTGAAGCAGCGCGACTGGAACGAATCAATTACCGAGGCAACAAAATACCTAGAGATCGTCGGTCTGAAAGACCGTGGCGAGATTCTGCCTGTGAAGCTCTCGGGAGGTGAGCAACAGCGCGTGGCGATCGCGCGCGCGATTATCAGCAGTCCAGAGATCCTGATTCTCGACGAGCCGACAGCATCCCTGGATGGCGACACAGGGAAGAAGATTATCGCCTTCGTGAAAGAGAAAATTCTCAATAAAAGCCGTTGCATCCTGATCGTTACCCATGATGCGCGCATCAACGAGTATGCGGACCGGATCCTCCATATGGAAGATGGACATATATCTGCGTCTGACAAGGGTACCCAATGAAAGAAGACGATCCTATACCTGAAGCCAAAGCAGCAGAATCTGAGTCTGAAGCCAAAGCCAAGACACCATCCGATTTGACGCCGTATCTCGTCAAGCGAGTTCATGAACTTTACGAGGAGCTGGGCCGCGAGCAAATTCTAGCAGTTCTAGCCTTGGAGAAGGCGGAGCGGGAGATTCGTGAAGATAAAACCAAGGCCGAGCCTAAGCCTGAAGTCAAAGCAGCCGAGTCTGAGCCTGAAACGAAACCAGGCGAGCCTAAGCCTGAAGTCAAACCAGGCGAGTCTGAGCCTGAAGCCAAACCAGGCGAGCCTAAGCCTGAAGCCAAACCAGGCGAGCCTAAGACCGAAACGAAACCAGCCAAGCCTAAGCATGAAGTCAGAAATAAGATCATCTTTATCCTCTCGATAATAGGTGTTCTGGCCGCGCTGGTCGCCGCCTACATCTTTGGCATTGAGAGGAAGGCCCAACCCCCCGTATTTAAACCTGCCAGCAGCCCCTACGAATCGGCAATCTTTGCCAATGGCATTGTCGAGAGTGACCAGACAAGCGGTGCAAACATCAATATCTATCCTGAAGTTTCTGGCCCGATCACCCAGGTGCTGGTGCGCGAGGGGCAGGAGGTGTCGGCCGGCACTCCGCTGTTCACCATCGACGATTCCGTGCAGAGAGCAACCACGGAGGTGGCGGAATCCAACCTGAAAGCGGCTCAAGACCAGTACGACAAGCGCCGCGCCTCCTATGACATTGATCCGAAATCGATCAGCAAGGACGTGCTGGATACTGCGAAAAATACCGTCAATCAGGCGGCCGCCACATTGAAGGCAGCTAACGAACTGCTAAAAAAATATTCGGTAAAAGCGCCGGGCAACGGCATCGTGCTGACCGTCAACGCAACGGTCGGTAGCTATGTGTCGTCGCAAGGTGCCTATGATTCTTACACGCAGGGATTCGACCCGTTAGTGGTGATGGGAGCGCCCCAACGCTATCTGGCCGTGCGCTGTTATGTCGACGAGATACTGATTTCACGGCTGCCGCCTCCGGGGCATATTCGCGCGCAGATGTCGATCCGTGGGACCGACACGAAGGTGCCGCTGGAGTTCATCCGGGTGCAGCCTTATGTTTCGCCCAAGATCCAGCTATCTAATCAGCGTCAAGAGCAAGTGGACCTGCGGGTGCTGCCGGTGATTTTCCGGTTCGCAAAAAATGACGCCCCTGTCTATCCAGGCCAGTTGGTGGATGTATATATAGGGCAGAAATAGCACACCGCCCGACCAGACACAAGTCATAGATAATGCGATGAACAACTTTCGATCATCAGTCAAGCGAGGCGCATGTCTCGTCGTGATCATAGCGATCCTTGGCGGCTGTATGCTGGGCCCCAATTTCGTTCGTCCCGCGCCGCCCGATACGGACCGCTACACTCGCAAGCCGCAACTTGAAGCTACGGTCGCTGCAGATGGCCAGGCGCAGCATTTCACGCATGGCGCCGCGATCACTGCCGACTGGTGGCGGCTTTTCAAGTCAGCTCAATTGGACGCTATAGTCCGGCAGGCAATCTCCAACAATCCGACCCTCCAGGCGTCCGAGGCCAGCTTGCGTCGGAGTCAGGACAACATGCGTGCAGGTTATGGCGTGTTCTTCCCGCAAATCCAGGCTGGGCTAGACGTCAGCCGACAGCAAACCGCGCCGTTGCTGCAAGGCGATCAGACGCCTGGCACGATTTTCAATCTGGTTACCCTGAGCGGCACCATCAGCTACGTGCTCGACGTGTTCGGTGGTGAGCGTCGCATGGTGGAAGGCTTGCGGGCCCAGGTCGACTATCAGCGTTATGAGAACGAGGCGGCCTATCTTATGTTATCCGCAAATATCGTTAACACCAGCATCGCGCGCGCTGCCTACGCTGCACAGATTCATGCGACCGAACAGCTGATCGAGCTGGAGAATCAACAACTTCACCTCACTGAAGCGCAGGTTCGCGCCGGCATTGCTCCATACGCGAACGTCTTGAGCATACGCAGCCTAATCGCCGCTAACCAGGCTTCACTGGCACCCCTCAAGCAGAAGATCAGTCAGGCCGAGCACTTGCTGGCGACGCTTGAAGGCGTGGTGCCATCCAAGGCTACCCTGCCCGACATCGACCTGACCGGACTCTCGTTGCCGGTCGACCTGCCGGTGAGCCTGCCGTCCGATCTGGTACGCCAGCGTCCCGACATCCTGTCGGCCGAGGCGCAAATACACATTGCCAGCGCCTACATCGGCGTCACGACCGCCGCCATGTTCCCCAGCTTCAGCTTGAGTGGCACTTATGGTGTTGCCGGCTCCGGCCTCGGCAATCTTTCGGCGAGCAGCGGCAAGTTCTGGAGCATCGGGGCGTCGGCTACGACTCCAGTGTTTCAGGGCACCAGTCTTTGGTATGTCCGGCGTGCAGCAATCGACGCCTATCAGCAGTCACAGGAAAATTATCGACAGACCGTCCTTAACGCATTCGCGCAGGTCGCTGACTCCTTGAGGGCGCTGGAGCACGACGCAGAGGCCTTACAGGCACAGGTCGAAGCGCAGCGCGCCGCCGGCGAAGCACTCAACCTATTGCAGGTCAATTACCGTGCGGGTACGGCCGCCTTCTTGGACGTGTTGACGGCCGACGTGCAATTCCACGTGGCGACCATCGCCTATCTGCAGGCTGTCGCGCAGCGCCTCCAGGACACCGTCGCATTGTTCGTGGCGCTGGGGGGGGGCTGGTGGAACGAGCAACACCCGAAGGGCAAAGAAGAGGCACCATGAAGAAGTATGGTGGCATCTTGCGGATCGGATTCAAGCTGCTGGTGAATGATAAGGCCAAGTTCTCCGCGCTGTTGATCGGGATAACCTTCGCCGTGTTCCTGATGATGCAAATGACCGCGATGTTCGCCGGCATCCTGAACCGTGCCTATTCGACTGTGACCAATATCGGCGCAGCGATGTGGATTATGGACCCGGCGGTCAATACTGCCACCAGTGCGATCCCTATGCCCGATTACCTGCTAGACGCGGTGCGCAGCATGGACGAGGTCAGCTACGCGGTGCCGCTCTTTATCGGTGGCGCGCTGGTCAAGCTCCCTAGCGGTACCTATCAATCTGTAAGTGTCGTCGGTCTGGATGATACCAGCCTGTTTGGCCGTCCCGAACTCGAACAGGGCAATATTCAAGACATCTATGCCGAAAACGCGTTCCTGGTAGTCAACGACGCTGAATTCCCGAAGCTGGAGGACCCGAAGATCGGCACCTCGTTCGAACTCAATGACCACCGCGGTACGATTGTGGGCATCGCCAGGGTCGCCTCGAACGGACTGAACGGCGTGCCGACGCTATATACGACTTACTACCGTGCGATCGAATACATTCCGTCGATGCGTTTCGTCATGTCCTATGTACTGGTTCGGCCGAAGAGTGAGGCTGTCGTGGCAGGTATCAAGCAGAAAGTCGCCAGTCTCGGCTATGTAGCCCTTACCAAGAGTGAATTCAATAATCGCATCAGCGACTTCTATACCTACCAGACCGGTATTGGCACCAACATCCTGTTGATGACAGTGATCAGCTTTATCGTTGGACTGTCGATCTCGGGCCAGACCTTTTACACCTTCATCCTCGAAAACCTGGATAAATTTGCCGCGCTAAAGGCCATCGGCGCAAAGGGGCGCGAACTGGTTTACATGATCCTGTTCATGGCAACCTTTACGGCGCTGACCGGCTATGGCCTGGGCGTCGGTCTGGTAACGCTGATGATCTCGATCGCCCGATCCCTGCTGCCCAATTACGCAGCGATAATCACATTCTGGAACCTGGGGCTGTCCTTTGCCATGGTCCTACTGATCGCCGGAATATCAAGCTATATCGGGATACGCAAGGTCCTCAAAATCGAGCCCTTCGACATCTTTAGGGGGTAGCGGCTGGCAGATCGACTATTTCGATCCGACCGGGAAAAGGGTTCGCCAATCCTTCAAAAAGAAAAAGGAAGCAGCGGAAGAACTCGCAAAACGAGTGTCACTGATAGCGGAGAATCCAAAAAGATATTTGGAGATCTCTAATTCCTCAAAAACCACCTTCAAGGAACTGGCAGAGAAGTACGAGGAAAACTTCAAACATCATAGGTCCTACGAAAAATCGAAGTGCTTTAACGTTGCAGCCCTGAAGGATGAGTGCTCTGATCGCATACTCGGAAGCATTTCCTATTATGATCTTGAATCACACCGGAACAAACTGCGGAGTACACTGACACAGCACGGGATGGTCAGAAAGGACGCTTCAGTTAACCTCAATACAGCGTGTCTCCGACACATGCTGTCAAAGGCTGTGGAATGGGGAATGCTGGACCGGAGCCCCTTTGAGAAGGGCGGCAGTTCACAATTGAAGGAAAACAATCAGAGGTTTAGATTTCTGACAGAAGAAGAGATATCGAAACTTCTGACCTACTGCCCTCCCACACGCAAATCCAAAAACGAAAAGATCATCCAGGGACAGCAAGCTCTTCATGTCCAGGACTTCATCGTCATTGCCCTCAACATCGGCATAAGAAAAGGCGAGACACTTTCTTTGAAGTGGTCTCAGATCCGGAACGGGTTCATCTACCTTGAGAAGACGAAAACAGACGTGGTCCGGCAAATTCCCATCAACGCAGACCTCGAAGACTGTCTGAAGGGCATCCGGAAACGTCTTGAGTTGACTGTCGGACTATATTTTCCCGGACGGAAATGGATCACATATCCACGATATTAAGACTGCCTTTCAAAGTGTCTTGAAAGGCACTGGGACAACAAACTTTCGGCCTCACGATCTGAGGCACACATTCGCAAGCCATTACATCATGCGCGGAGGATCGCTGAAGGCGCTCAAGGAAATCTTGGGGCATAAAGATATCAAGATGACGATGCGGTATTCACATCTTTCAAAAGAGTTTGCGCGGGAAGAGATTCAGATACTGAATGGATTGACATCAGCGAAAAACAAAAAAGCAGCTTCCTCAGGAACCGACCCGATTGAACCTGTCACAAAAGTGTCACAAAACTAAAACGGGCTCAACCACTATCGGCTAAGCCCGTGATATTTGGTGAAGCTGACAATAAACGAACTCGTGACTACTTGGATGCCATGCAGTCTGGGTTCGCCTCACCTAACTTAGTGGACTGGCAAAATACCGAACAGAGAGAATAGCCGATATCGTGGCTTTAAACTGCTCTAGGCTGGTCTCTCTGGTCGACTTAGCCAAGCGAAGCCCGCCACGTGGGCGACTCCGGGCGCACGTACCGAAGTATCTCTACTGGAGGAGAATGTTGGTGGAGCGAACTGAAAACGAACTCTTGACTTCTTGGTATACCGTGCAGTCTGGAAGCTGGCTTCTGTGCTCCACTTCGTAAACCGCAGCTTGCCACGTGCGCGCTTTCGGGCGCACGTACCGCAGTTTCTCTGGTTGAGAAGGATGTTGGTGGAACTGACAGGATCGAACCCGTGTGACCTCTTGAACGCCATACGGATTTATGGAGTCAGCTAAATACATGGTAACTATAATTACAAGGGGGCAATGACTTTCTTCCTTGTCAACGGGTTTGCCTTTGTTGCATGGATAGAAGAATTCAAATGGTATTCCTTCTTGATAGAGTGCAGAACAACTTGACAAATGTTAACACGCATGTTAACTTACAGCCATGATTAGAAAGATCATCTTTTATAAGACCATGGAGGGTCGATGTCCTGTTCAGGAATTTCTTGATTCCTTAACCGGCAAGGTAGCACAGAAGATCATCTGGGTGCTGCGTCTATTGGAGGATATAGAAACTGTACCATCAATATACTTTAAAAAGCTGACTGGAACAGATATCTGGGAATGCAGGATTCAGTATGGATCGAACAGTTATAGAATATTCTGTTTCTTTGATAGTCATTCCGTAATTGTTCTTACCCATGGTTTTATGAAAAAGACGCAGAAAACACCAAAGCAGGAAATAGAACGAGCCGAATTTTATAGGAAAGAATTTTTAAGCAGGAGGGAAAAGAAATGAGTGACTTGAAGAAATATATAGCTGATAGAAAAAAGAAAGATAAAGTATTCGCTAATGGTTTTGACGAAGGTTATGAGCAGTTCAAGATCGGGATTGTTCTTCGTCAAGCGCGTGAATCTGCTGGTTTGACCCAGGAAGATCTGGCAAATCGTCTGAAGACTAAGAAAACGGCCATCTCAAGGATTGAGAACCATGCAGAAGATATAAAACTGTCAACATTGGATCGGGTGGCAAAGGCACTTGGAAAGCGATTACATATCCATATTGCGTAGGATTACCGGCTTTATGACGATGGTTGTTTGATAGTAAATATCAAGGCAGACATGACCGAGACATGTAGATTCCTTTTTTGTTTACAATTTCCTATCATAGTTACAGTTTTGCTTCCAATTAATCAGTGCTCGAAATCTTCATCTGAAAAGTGGAAATTCTTTCCAAAATAAGCACAATTTGGCCCGGGATACTCACACAATGAAACGATGCCTTAATAAGGTTTGAAATAATCTCTATGGATATCACAGTCTAAAGCGTGGGTGTTGGTGAACGAGCATGCATGAACAAGAAAAAAGAAAAGAGACATTAAAAGCGGTCTTGGATTATTTCTACAAAGACAACACAAGATCCGCCTCTCACTCAAGATATAATTTGAAATATCATCTTGTATGGATTACAAAATACCGTCGAAGTTTTTTGATCGGTGAATTGGCGATACGGTTGCGTGGTATCTTATCTGACATTGCCCGTGAGCAAGGGTTCAAAATTATCGCACATGAGGTGATGCCTGACCACATTCATATGTTGATTGAGGCACGACCAACAGATGCACCTGCGAGGATTGTTCAGATTTTGAAAGTTATATCTTCAAGAAAAATGAGAGAAGAGTTCCTCTAAATTATAAAACAACACATCTGGAAAGAGGGGACGCTTGGGGCGGTAGGTTACTATATTGCAAGTATAGCAGATGGAGTTACAACCGAAGTTATTCAAGAATATATCAATAGCCAAAAAAGAGAGAACCCTTGACATGCTCGCTTTCAATCGGAAAAGATCAACCCTTAGCCTTGACAAATTTTAACTCTTTGTAGGAACTAAACAACGCCTCCTCGCAATTGTTGATACGGATGGATACTTCACTGTCAACAGGTAGGTGAAAGCTGCAACAAAGGTGCATTAGCCCAGAATCTCGTTTTCAATAACGCGCAAACCGGGGGCAACGTATAATGAATCTGGCTTTTCTCGCCACTGGACTGGGCAAAGCAATGTCGACTACTGGGTTTCGCCTGATTTCTGAAGTGGACTCACAAAATACCGAACAGAGAGAATAGCCGATATCGTGGCTTTAAACTGCTCCAACCTGGTCTCTCTGGTCGACTTAGCCAAGCGAAGCCCGCCACGTGCGCGACTCCGGGCGCGCGTACCGCATTATCTCTACTGGAGGAAGATATTGGTGGAGCTGACGAGGATCGAACTCGTGACCTCTTGAATGCCATTCAAGCGCTCTCCCAGCTGAGCTACAGCCCCACGACAGGCGCATCTTCAATAAGGGTCGACGATTAGCATAGGGGTTTCGCGCTTGTCAATACATTTTTCTTGACATTTGGTAAGCCCTACAATAGAGACAGGCGTTGCCGGAGTGGTGAAACTGGTAGACGCAGGGGACTCAAAATCCCCCGCTCGCAAGGGCATCCCGGTTCGATTCCGGGCTCCGGCACCA
>PLMX01000130.1 GCA_003142635.1 Syntrophaceae bacterium
TACGGGCGGGGTTTTTTATTTATGAGTAAAACGTGGAACTCAAAGACGAGAAAACAAATTTATGACAAATTTAATGGTCATTGTGCTTACTGTGGCGATATATTCCATAATAACTTTACAATAGACCACATACAACCACTAAGGAGGGATTTAAACAATGAGGAATTATTAAAATATGGAATTGAGCGGGGTAATAATGATGCAGAGAATTATAACCCATGCTGTTCTTCATGTAATTCCTTAAAATCTACCCATAATATTGAACAATTTAGGAAGGTTGTGGGGAGTAGAATTAATGTACTTAATCAAACATCATCAGAATACAGGGCGGCTAAAAGGTTTGGACTTATAAAAGAAACTAATCATGCTGTTATATTTTACTTTGAGAAACAAGGAGGTGTTTTATGAAATATTTTCTCCACGATACTTCCGCCTTTGATGATGAAAAGGTATCTGAACTTTATATGAAATTTGGATATGAGGGATTAGGATTATTTTATACCATTTTGGAAAAAATAGGAAAGCAAGAAAAACCGATCAAAACTTCCGTCCTAAAATGTCAACTCCATGTCGGAAAAAAGTTGGAAAAATGCTGGTCATTTATGGAAGAAATCGGGATCATTTCATCAAACAATGGTGATACTTTCAACAAACAATTGCTAAACTTTAGTGAAAAGTACCAAATAAAAAAAGAAAATACCCGTAAAAAAGTTTCAGAATGGCGTAAAAAACAAGAAGATACAGAAAATGTAACCAGTTACGTACCGATTAGTAACCAACCTAAAGTAAAGGAAAGTAAAGTAAAGGAAAGTAAAGTAAATAAAATAGTCCCACCGGGGTTTCTGTCAGCAGAAACCTGGACGGACTTTATTGAAATGCGCAACAAGATAAAAAAACCCCTCACGGAGAATGCCTGTAAACTCATCTTCCGCGAACTGGATAAAATCAAGAACCAGCACGGCCATGATCCCAACGATGTTTTAGAACAGTCGATAAGAAACGATTGGCAAGATGTCTATCCACTAAAAAACAAGGGTGGGAATAATAATCAAAAGACAGCAGTACAGCCTGGAGCATCCTCGCCGCGAGAACAAACCTATTCCATTTGCCCAAACCTGAAATGTAAAAAAGAGGTTCTTCCCGGAGACTGCTTTGAAAGTAATTGCATTCACTGTGCGCCAAGGGTCCCCTTGGAAAAGATCAAGGCACTTACAAAAGGCATTGGAAAAGAAATGCCCCGAGGTCAACCATGAAACCCATCCACGTAGAAACCATAGGCGCCCTCATTGACCGCAACACGGCGTATCAGGAAATCATCGTTGCCCTGCAGGACCGTGTCGTTTACCAGGATAGGCAACTGAGCAAACAAAAAAAGATTATCAATGAGCTGCTCAATAAAGTCATTGATCTGGCAAATGCGCTGGTGCAGGGGGCGAAGTAATGGCTGTTGATGATATTGAATGCGCAGTCCCATACTGGAGCGCCATAGCAAAGACTCTTGGCTGCCATGAGGTCACGGCCATACGGATGAAGAGCGAGCTTAAAGATGCGGGAATTATATTTTACAGACGTCAACGTGGTGGGAAGCGTATTGTATATCATTTTCCATCACGGCTAAGAGTATGGGCATCCCACAAGGGAAGGGCGGGCGAAATAGTTTAAAAAACATTTTTTGCTATCTTCTATTGCTATCTTCTGTTGTTATTTTCTTGGCGCTATCTTCTGTTGCTAATTTGGCAAGTCATTTTTGGGCATGTTAATCTCTCCTCAACTGAGGGCTTGATATGCCAATTCCCATCGAGGAAATTGATAAAGCTACAACACCCTGCTTCTCTACCCTTGCCAATAAACTAGGCGTCACTCCGCGCAAATTACTCCAGGAAATAAAACTAATCGCTTTCTCCGACCCGGCCAATCATGCCGAAATAGCCGAGGGCGGAGAGCTGCGCTTTAAGACGTTCGAAGAGCAGGGCAGAAAGAGAAGGGCAATAAAAAAGATCAAGGAGAAGACCGTCATCACTGAATCGAAGGACGGCGAAAAGATTTACAAGACATCAACGGTTGAATATGAATTGCATTCAAAGATGGACGCGATCGACATGGGGCTGGCAATTCATGGAATGAAGAAACCCACCAATGTCAAGGTGGACCATGCCGGCAAGGTTATTGTGGAGATAGTGAAGTTTTCCGATGGAGATGGAACAGAGGGTACGGATACCAAATAACTGGAAGCCCCGCCCGGATCAGTTTCCACTTTGGTCTTATCTGGAGAAAGGCGGGCTAAGGGCCTGCGAGGTAGGCCACCGGAGATGGGGCAAGGATGACGTCGCCCTCCATTTTACTGCAACAGCAGCCATGCAGTGGACCGGGAACTACTGGCACATGCTGCCGCAGTTTGCACAGGCCCGGAAGGTCATCTGGAACGCCCTTAACCCCCGCACTGGCAAAAGACGCATAGACGAGGCCTTCCCCCTGGCCATCCGCAAGAAAACCAACGAACAAGAAATGCTGATTGAATTCACGTCTGGGTCCATCTGGCAGCTGGTGGGCTCAGATAATTACGATACCCTGGTTGGATCTCCCCCGATCGGGATTGTCCTGTCTGAATGGGCGCTCGCCAATCCCATGGCCTGGGCATACCTCAGCCCGATCCTGGAAGAAAACGGCGGGTGGGCGCTGTTTATCTATACCAGCCGTGGCAATAACCATGGGAAGACCATGTATGTGCATGCCAAGACAGCCCCTGGCTGGTTTGCCCAGCTCATTACAGCCAAAGAAAGCCCCGTCTTCAACGATGCACAGCTTGAGCGGATCAAAATCGAGTACATCAAGATATTCGGCGAGGAACAAGGACTCGCCCTCTTTCTTCAGGAATACATGTGCAGCTTCGAAGGCGCAATTTTGGGCGCCTATTTTTCGAAGCAGATGTCAAAGGCCCGGGAGGACGGCAGGGTCGGCAAGGTGCCTCATGTGCCGAATATTGAGGTCAACACATACTGGGATCTGGGCGTCGATGACAGCATGACGATCTGGTTCATCCAGCACACCGGCAATCAACACAGGGTTATCGATTACTACGAGGCCAGCGGTTACGGCCTCGAACACTATTCTAAGGTTATGTTTTCGAAGCCCTATGAGTACGGCAACCATTATATGCCCCACGACGCCAGGGTCCGGGAAATGACAAACGCCGAGATCGCCTTGAGCCGGAAGGAAGTCGCCGAAGGCCTGGGGATCCATCCGGTGATCGTGGTGAAACGTGCCCGGAACATCGATGTTATTGTTCAATTTCAAATTCCCGCGGCCCGAAACATTCTCGGTTCATGCTGGTTTGATGAGACCAAGTGCGCCGCCGGCATCAATGCCCTGGAGAACTATAAGGCGGAATACGATGAGGAAAAGAAGAAGTTGAGTAACAGGCCTCTTCATGACTGGTCAAGCCATGGCGCCAGTGCGTTTATCACGTTCTCGGTCGGCTACAGCGGATTTCAGTTCAAGGATGAATTACCAGATGAGTAGAATCAAGAAAATCACTCGGCCATATGCCTGGGAAAGCCTGCAAGCAAGGATTGATGAATCCATTATCACGAAGCAGCCCATGATAGAACGGACGTTTTGGTATGAACATGTGGACAGCGGGCAGATGTATCACGACCTTTATGGCTGCGTGGGCTGGCCTACCGAGTCAACCGATAAGCTACAGGGGATGCCAGGTTATTGTGCCGTCGTGGGCGTTGTGAAGTCAAAGACCGATAAGCCTGTGCGGGATGCGGGTTTCAGGATCATGGGCGAAGGCGAGAGTGGAGACATCCCTACGCTATTGCAGAAGATGCTAGAGCTGCGGCAGGAGTGGGGCTTCGGCTTGCATCCTGATCTATTGCAGGCCTGGCTCGGAGATCCGGAGCGGTTCATTATGACTATCGCTCTGCTTAACGAGAGATTGATGCTCAAAGGCGGCGACAAGATGGCGATACTGATTAGCCCGCCCGATGATTGCGACGAGCCGAAAGCCTTTGATACTTACAAGCGGTCCCTTGAATCTGTAATCGTATCCAATCCGGTAAGGTTCGCTTTCGGGGGAAACGATATCTTAAAGAACAAACTGCGGGAGTTCCGGCGTAACGATCCGGCAGTGTTCGCGGTGGGAGGGCTGGTACATTCGCTGCTGGTAAGATGCACCTGGATGGACCAGACAAGAGAAAACATGTTCGTTGTTGAGGAGGGGGAAGAACGTGCAGCTTAGTATTTGGCAAGTCTTAATTCTCATCACGGCCGGCGTCCTGCTGGCGATCGTCTGTGTAATGGTTGGCGCCTGGCTGATGTTCAAGAGTAGCCGTGCGGTCCCGGGAGAGCGATTCCTGGGCGGTGTGCCCAAGGGAGAGGTCTTCTCTATCCAGGACGCGCTCGATCAAGAGGAGCTCCCGGACGATGCCGAGAAGACGGTGCTGGAGCGGACTGAGCAATTCTTGAAGAAGTTGGGAGGGCAGGGATGATGGAGCAAGCTAATCAGGTTGCGGGGATCGGTGTTAAATGTCCAAACTGCAAGCGCGTGCTTTTTGAAACCACAGACAAATTTGATCCCGGTGTCACGCCTAATGGATCAATGGTCAAGTTTTTAAAAGGCTACGCCCTGGACTGGCTGACGACCTCCACAACCGGCGTTTCCGAGATGACCTGCCCGGAATGCTTGGCGCAACTGGCGCCCAGCGGCAGGCTGCTGCTAAACCTCTCGACACCGGTGCCGGTTGAGGTTGTGGACGAGTTGGACATTACGGCTGCAATTCCTGATCCGCCCCTACCTCCGCCCAGAATGTATCCTTGCCCTACATGCGGGAAGAAATTTGATACCAAGCGGGCCATGAGCGGGCATAAGGGAGCGGCCCACACAAAGGAGAAGGTCAGCCGTGCCAAAGCAATATGAAGCGATCCGGGACAAGTTTATAAAGCAGGGCTATTCGACCAAGGAGGCCAAAAAACACGCAGCCATGATCTATAATGCGGCGCACCCCGGGAAACCGCTGATCCGCTGGATACAAAAACATGAGAAGGGAGGGAAATAATGGGAGAAGCCAGAAGAAGGGCGTTGAGGGGATTACAGCCAAGGCAGGTAAAGGCACAGGTGCCAATAGAAGAACTGAAGGATCGTGTCTGTGAATGCTCATGCAAAGCATTTACCCAAGTTTACGGATTGAAAGAGATCCCGTCGCTGTATAGCCCATCGGGGAAAATGGAAACCATGATGCTGCATGTTGGTTTCGTGTGCATTGCCTGTGGAAAGCTGATGTCTCTGACAGCAGGCCAAGAGCTACCGGGAACAGGGGTAGAGGGAACAGGGAAAGATGATGGAGACGGCGAGAAAAAGCCGCAAGAGGAGTCCAATCTCGTAAAGCTCGGGGGATGAAGTGAATAAGAAAGATAATCAGCAGAAGGAAGCTAGCACGGCCTACCGGACGCCGTCGCAAATGCCTTACCCAGTGTTCGTGGTATGCCCGCCGATGTATGTCGATACGAAAATCAAGAACAACATCTGGATGAAAACCAACAAAGGCAAGGATGTCGAAATAGACAAAGAACAGTTCATGGGCGAGTGGCTGAGATTCTACCAGCTGCTGGCTTCTAATTCCTACGTGCTCTCGCTGCCGGCGAAAAGGGGTCTCCAGGACCAGACGTACGTCAACTGCTTCGTATACCTGCCGCATATCAAGGACAGAGACATCATCGTCCTATCGAATTTCACAGCCGAAGGGCGAGCCGGCGAGGAAGTTGTGGCTGGCGACATGCTCAGCAAATTAGGCTACAAGTGCATCAAGGCGCCATTTAAATTTGAAGGAGAACCTGAGCTGAAATATCTCCGGGACGACATCTACTTCGGTGGTTATGGCTTCAGATCCGATGCGCGTACGCATTCCTGGATTGAGAAGACATTTCACTGCAGGGTCATCAAGATCAAGGAGCATGACGAATTTTGTTACCATCTCGACTGCAATCTCTTTGTCCTCAATGACCAGAACGTTATGTGCTGCACTTCGGCGGTCGACAAGTCCGCGGTAAAGGAAATAGAGAAGGTGGCGAACGTCTTCCCAGTTACAAAAGAGGATTGCTACGAAGACATCTGTAACATTGTGCGCGTGGGAGACCTGATCATATGCGCCAGCGGGATCCAGTTCATGAAGTCGACGGACCCGCTCTATAATCTGCAGAAGAAGAAAAACGAGAAGCTCCAGAAGATAGCCAACGGCCTGGGCCTTGAAGTCATCTTCTTACAGATGGACGAAAACGCGAAGAGCGGCGCCGCTACGAGCTGCCTGGTTGGCACGCTGAATAGGGATTACTGATGAGCATTTACATTTCAAAAGCCTTAAGAGAACAGTATCCAGCCATCGTTTCCGTGTTAGAGAAGCATGTCGTCCTGAAAGAGCTGGATAGCCCGAATCTGTGGATCAGGGACTGGGCGCCGGTGAAGATTCACGGTGCCTATGTTAAGTTCAAGTACAAAGGTTATGACGGCTTTCCCCAGCTGCGCGTTGATTACCGCTGCTGGGCTCACTTCAACGCGCGGGAGTCGGATATCTTCCTCGATGGCGGAAACGTTGTACAGGATCAACAGACAGCCTTCATAACCGAGATTGTTTTTAAAAATAATTACCAAGTCATGGTAAACGACCTCAGGCAATTTCTGAAAGACACCTTTTGTAAAAACATTATTTATATTCCCGTAGAGCCGGGCGACGATCTGGGCCACGCCGACGGCATAATTAAATTCATCGACGAGAAGACCGTCCTGATCAATAACTATCGGAGCTGGGTCAGCCAGACTTGGTATGAGTATGCGATAAAGCTGGAGCGCGTATTGAAAAACAACGGCTTCGACTTCGTTCATTTCCCATGGGCTTTATCGAAATGTCCGATAATGACAGAGGGTGAATTCAGAAAGAAATATCCCTATGCGGATGACCAGAATGAAGGGTTTGGTTATTACATCAACTATTACCAGACCCCGCTCCATATCTTTATGCCCCAGTTTGGTATCGAGGAGGACGAATCGGCCATGCGCGTGGCGCGCCGGCATTTTCCGGAGCACGAAGTAGTCCCGGTCGACTGTAGCGAGCTGAGCATGCTGGGGGGACTGATGAACTGTGTGACGTGGGAGAATTGAGATTATGAAGCTGAACCATTTCATTTGTCCTATATGCGGACACGATTTTTATGCGGAAGCGGCTTGTGTGAGGTGTGATGCATGCGGATGTAACTTTTATGCTTCTCAATCTAAAACGTCGAGGTTCCCTTTTTATAATAAGTATCCAAGTGTACAGCCTATACAGATTGTGGAGACTGTCTACTAATGTGTGAAACGATCAAAGAATTTCTTGCCCGTCCTGACATCAAGGAGATCAAGGATCGCCACAGCTATGGCGAGCTGATGTCTGAGGACTTTTTCCGGGATCCATTCAGGCCGATGTTTTCTAATCCCGAGCTCATGTATGCGCCAGCTGATGGAATCGTGCTTTACACAAAAGAGAGCGTGAAGCCCATCGACTTCCTGGACATCAAAGGGAAGGACTTCTCGCTGAAAGAAATGCTGGCCGACGAAAGCTATGAGGAGCCTTCATTGGTCATCGGCATCTTCATGAGTTACCTCGATGTGCATATTAACAGAGTCCCGGCCAACTGTTTTTACCTGGACACGCGAGAGACGAATCAGATTGTAACCCATGGCGTCTCAATGCTGATGATGGAAAATGAGCTGTTGGAAGATTTTCACTTAGACCCAAAGGCCCTCGAGTACCTGGTCCACAATGAAAAGCAGGCATCGGTATTTTACTGTCCGGCAATCAACGGCCGTTTCTATATCGTGCAGGTGGCAGACAAGGACGTCGACGTGATCTTGAATTGGGGCAAAGGCAAGTTCGTTTACCAGGGCGACAGGTTTGGACAGATACGGCATGGGAGCCAATGTGACGTTTGTATACCACGCAAACCTGGAATTGATTACGAATTCCTAGTGAAGCCGCTCGACCATGTTGAGGCTGGCATAGATCCGATTTTACGCATAATCAAGGGGAAGAAATAATGCCATACAAAGACCCAGAGAAACATCGGCAGCATAACCGAGAACGCTATCACGATGTTTACAAGCACAGCAAGGACTACAAGCAGGAGAGAAAGAAATATGCACAGCAATACCACAAAGAGCATTGGGCGATCCCGGAGTATAGAGAAAGGGAAGCCGCGCGGCGTAAACTTACCCAGCGCAAAACAGGAATCAAGTACAGATATGGCTTAACCATAGAAGACTTTTTCAATCTTTACAAAGCACAGGACGGTGCGTGTCCTATATGTGGCGAACCGTTAAATCAAGAATCAAAAACGACGGTTGTTGATCACGATCATGTTACAGGGAAAATAAGAGGGGTAGTACATCACAAATGCAATACTGCTATCGGATATGTTGAACGCTTCCGGGACAGATTGCAGGCAATCTTGGAATATTTGGATGCCGGCGAGGAATCAAATAAACCTCTTTTGTATGTGGTAAATAGTGCACGAGCAAACGGATAAGGAATAAGCAAGGCCTCTTCAGCAGCAGGAGGGGGAAAGGAGAATAATTATGAGTTACGCAATAGTTTTCTTAGTAGGAGTAGTGGTAGGCGGGGTCGTCATGTTCTTCGTGTACCGTAACAACACGGCGAAGATGAACGCGGCGGCAGCAGCAGCCCAGGCAGAATTAGCGGCCGCAAAGAAGATGAGCCAGGGGAAATAATGCTTGAGTTTCGCATTGTGCGTGAAAATGGATCATGGGTCGAGATTAGTGATTTAACAAGACTCGGCATGGTCAAGAAAACGTTTGAGACAGTCATCGAGATCGATCATGGCAAGATAACAATCAGGGACGAATGGAACAACTCATATGAATTCAGGGACGCTGAGCGCATCACTATCTATGAAAAGGAAATTGAGAAATGAAAAATCCAGACTGGAACCTGCAGGACATCCCTCCGAAAGGCGACGAAGACGTAGCAGAATTCGCCCGCGATCTCTTCGAAATTGCCCGTCTTGAGAAAGAGCGACGGAACAAAAATAACGATTTCCTCGCCAATTACGCCTTATACCGGGGCCAGCAGCACAAGCAGCAGATAACCGGACGGAAAGGCTTCTCTCAGAATACAAAAGGGTTGACGCCGATCAATTTATTCTTCGCAAACGTAGAGAGGACCGTAAGCAACATCACGGCAAGAGTCCCTACCGGCGAAGTGGTAGACATGGACGGTCTCGGAGATAATGCGGAGAACGTTCTGTCGATGCAGCTCAAGAAATGGTGGAAGGATTCAGACCAACAGATCAAGACGCGCGCGACGGCAAGGCAGATGGAAATTTACGGACCGACTATTGAGAAGCCTGTCCGTAATCCCTCCAGCAACCAGCCGGATATCCTGATCACCGATCCGTTCTCTTTTTTCCCGGCTCCCGGCAATTGGGAAAAGATAGACGAAGAAGCGCCCTATATCTGCTATGCCTACCTGGGATATGTGACCGAGATCGAGCATGACTTCAATGTCAAGGACATCATGCCGGAAGAAGCCTATGAGCTGATGGGGCAGACCCGGGAAGGATTCAAGGCCCAGAACTATAACGCAGCCAATCAGTCTGTCGGCAACTATGCCGATCCGATGACGGTGGTACAAAAGCAGGGCCAAAATGTGCCGGACAAGAAAATCCAGCGCGGCATAATCATTGAAGTATGGCTTCGGGACAACCGGGCAAAGGAAGAAAAAACGACGCAGCCCCTGCTTGACGAGAACGGGCAGCAAGTGCTTAAAGACGGCGTTCCTCAGGTTGTCATTACAACCAAGAAAAAGAAAGTCTGCCCCGACGGCATCCGGAAGATCACTATATCAAAGACCAAAGACCCAACAAATAAATGCGGGTGGATGGTCCTGGATGACAGCCCGAACCCGAATGTAAATTACAAGCATCTCGAGCTGGGGAATGACGTTTCAAATACCTATCCATGGGGGAGACTGCCGGTCTATATGGCCAATTCCTATAAAGACGGCGT
Organism: Syntrophaceae bacterium; assembly: GCA_003142635.1. Taxonomy (GTDB): domain Bacteria; phylum Desulfobacterota; class Syntrophia; order Syntrophales; family UBA2185; genus Fen-1135. The sequence goes on from PLMX01000130.1 coordinate 10,058, forward strand.
CTCAATCTGGGGCTTCTCCGCAGCGGAACAGGTCGGGGATTTGATCGTCAAGATCAACCTGATCGTCTCAAAGCTAATTGCCTACGTGATCAACGTCATGGCGCCGCCCTTGATCATCCAGCAGCATTGCGGGATCACCCGTGACATGATCGAAAACTCTATCCAGAAGGCAGGCAGGCTAATCCTGATGCCCTCCACGCCGAAAGCCCGGATTGAGTTTATGACGATCCCAAACCTACCGGAGACCTTCTTCAGGGTATTGGACCTGATCGTCAAGTTCTTCGACCGTATTTATCAGATTGAGGACGCAGACCGCGGAGTAGGACCGACCGGAGTGATAGCCGCCAGCGCCATTGTTGCCCTCCAGGAACGCAACCAGGTGCTGATGCAAGCTAAAACCTCCGCGATAGACCACATTGCCGAGCAGCGGAGCCGGTGGGCCATCGGGCTATGGCAGAACTGGGGCGTCGAGGAAGACTCCGTCAATGTGGCCGGTGAGCGTGTCCAGTTCAGGGCCATCAACTATGTCGGGCGGAAGTTTAATTATGTCGTGGAAGCAGGATCCATGACTCCGAGAACGAGCCTCCAGATTCAGCAGGACGCATTCAAGCTGTACGAGATGAAGGCAATCGGTCAGAGAGGATTACTGGAAGCGATTAACTGGCCGCACTGGAAGGAAGAGCTTCAGCGGACGGCAGATAATCAGCTCGACCAGGCGCTTCAAATCCTCATCGACGCGGGCCTGCCGCAGGAAACCGCCGTCCAGCTCAAGCAGGCATTGGAGCAAATGCAGGTCCAGCATGACGAGGCGAAGAAGCAGGGCGGTCGTCCAATGGAGACAGCTAAATCGGGGGCCCCATCTCAAGCACAGGGAGCGTGACGCACGAAAAATGCCATGGCGATCCGCAAACAGCGAGAAAATAACAGTTTTACGTGCGGAGGTTTTGCGCTTAAAGGGCGAGCTTTTAGAGGAAAAGAGGCAGCACATAAAGGACCTCAATAGTGTCCTCCGTATGGTGCTGTTAATATCAAGAGGGGAGAAAGACAAAAATGGCGAAGGCGAGTGGTGACAAAAGCGAAAGTGCTTTGGATAGAGGGATGAGGGCCGTATTAGATAAACTTTCAGGCGCCAAGGCGGCGGTTACGGCCCCGCCAGCACCGAAGGACCTCGGATCGGGAATGGCCAAGCAGGCTGCGGATGCTATCGTCAAGCACAAGAAGGAGATTGACGAAGCCGCGAAGGATTGATCATCGCGTTGCGTGAAATCGCCAGCCCGCGGATTCACCAAGGGGAGAAATGACAAGATGGTGGGGATAGCGGCATTTCCGGTGAGTAAGGTTAAATCTACGAGTATGACTTTTGAGGAAAAATTATAATGAAAATTCTTCCAATTATAGCAGGAGCGGGAGTAGTGGTCGGATTGGTCGCGGGCATTTTTACTATCGACAATCGCTACATCACTAAGGATTATCAAAAGGTTTATGCACAGTCTGTTGATGCAAAGTTTGAGTTTGAAAAACAGCAAAGATTGACTGAGCAGTACTATCAAATGCGGCAAATGCAAAGGAAATATCCAAAGGACGTAGAGCTTAAAGAGGACTTAAAGGCGGTTCAAAGTCAGCGGAATGTTTCTAAGAAGACATTGGAAAATTTAAACAATAATCAGAAAGCAGCAGAAAAGTAAAGGAGGTAATGGTATGCCACTCATTCACTTAATTATTATTTTAGCTTTAGTGGGGTTAGCTCTTTGGGCA
>PLMX01000115.1 GCA_003142635.1 Syntrophaceae bacterium
TATTTAATTGCCGAGGTAATAACAGGCGTTTCCGCGGGCGCCATCAATGCAACCTTTATTGCCAGTCATCAGGGCACCTTTGCGGAAGCTGTCGATGCACTGAACGCGTTCTGGCTTAACCTTAAGACTGATCATGTCTTTAACGTAACCGCATGGACCCTTTCAAAAAATGTTCTCCGTTGGGGGTTATCGCTCCTGTCGGGAGGCATGTCCAGGACAAGGTCTCCAAAAGGATTGGTGGATACTGCGCCTCTCAGAAAAATGCTGCAGAAGGGCTTCAAATCATCGGATGGCGGAATAATAGGGATACGCGAAAATATACGGCAGCAAAAACTAAAAGCCCTCGCCATCACAGCCACAAACTATGCAACAGGTCAAACCATTACCTGGGTTCAGGGGAAGAATATCGAGATGTGGGAAAGGCCGGACAGACACAGCGTCATGACGGATATCACCGTTGACCAGATCATGGCCTCCACTTCTTTGCCTATTTTCTTTCCGGCAATCAAGGTGGGAGATTCATGGTACGGTGATGGCATGATTCGCCAATCGGCGCCACTTTCACCCTCTTTGCATCTCGGCGCAGGGCGAATCCTGGCAATCTCTACTCGCTATAAGCCCTTTGTACGAGGGGCGCGTTCCGAAGCGAGTCGCCGTTACCCGTCCATTGCACAGATCATGGGCATCCTCATGAATGCCATCTTTCTGGATTTCCTGGACCAGGATGCACTCGGACTGGAGCGCGTCAACCGCATTCTCGCCAACACATCATCAAGGGAAGACCTTAATCTCCGATTAGTTCGGGCATTCGCATTGCGTCCTTCCGTCGATTTAGGAGTGATAGCGGGAAAATATGAACGCGATCTGCCCCGGTTGTTTCGTTTCCTAATGCGGGGACTCGGTACTCATGAAACGGAGAACTTTGATTGGCTGAGCATGGTCATGTTTGTTCCCAGCTATATACGAAATCTCATGGAAATCGGCGCCGCCGATGCAAACGCCCGCAAAGAAGAGTTGGCGGCATTGCTTGCATAATTGAGAGATTTGAAACGCCGCCCAAAACACCTCACCTTGTCATTTCGAACGATGTAATCTTCTCCCTGCATAATCATTGCAGAAAATCCTGGTTTGCTCCTCGTCGTTCTCAACCGCGAAGAACTCATACTTAAGTAAACCACCGCGCGCAAGCGCTCCTGAGAAGGCTGTACGATCATCCTTTCTCGCATATTGAATAAGATTTTTTTCGTTGATAAATGAGGTGTTCCTCTATGGAATCGGTTGACAGTATTATGTAGATTCCTTCTCACAAATCTCGAAATGGAGGTGATCGGTATGGGAGACCTAGTGTAGTGCGTCATTTTGAGCTGCCCGGGGATGATCTGGCAAGGGCGAAAAATTTTTACAAGAAACTATTTGGCTGGAAATTCGAGAAAGTTCCCAAATGGGACTACTGGATGATCAAGACGGGCGGCAAGGATGCCATTTACGGTGGTTTGACGAAACGCGAAAAGTCCAGAAAGGCAGTCGTCAATTATATCGATGTCGATTCAGTGGAGAAATGCAGTGTAAAGATCGAAAAGACTGGTGGGAAGATTCTCGTTCCCAAAATGCCCGTCAAGGGATGGGGATATTATGCTATCTTCAAAGATACGGAAGATAATATCCTGGGCATCTGGGAGGATGATGAAGGGAAAGCGTGAGTATGAAAGACTCATGGCGGGCGGGCCTGGATTCCCGAACAGTGCCTGCCCGCGAATTCGGTAGCGAGCGAATGACGATCGATACTGTTCCCTAAGAATCGAAGATTCTCCGCAGCTTACTGCGGAGAGCTTCAATGTTCTTTTCGGGCGTGTGCATGACCTAATTCTCTTGTCATTTCGAAGGAGCGCAGAGACTGAGAAATCTTAAAGATTCCTCACGGAGTTTACCCTGAGTAAACCGAAGGGTTCGGAATGACAAATGGGGAAGATTGCCACGGCCATTTGCGCCTCGCAGTGACAATCTCGGTCTAAGAGTGATAGTAATCTATACTTCCCGCGCGGGCATTATGTATCGCCTTTTTTCTTCTTCCCCGCATTCCGCTTCACAATATCACCCAGTGAACCGAGCGACGCGGGAACCTCTCCCACGTATTCATGATAATCATCTTCAGATTTCTTTTCTATCTTGTGCGCCGCGTCATCACCCGATTCCGCCTCCGGTATGGAAAGTGATATCCTCTTTTGATCCCTGTCTATGGCATCAACCCTCACTTCCATTGTTTCGCCCACTTTTACTACGTCGCCGGGATGAACGATTCTTTTTCCCTTTCCCAGTTTGGAGATGTGGAGAAGACCGTCAACCCCCGGGCCCAGATTGACGAAGGCGCCGAATTTCATCAGACGCACTATGGTTCCCGTATGAAAAGATCCTTCCGGGTATTTTGCCTCTGCTTCATTCCAGGGATCGGACAATGTCTGTTTCAGAGATAAACTGATGCGATTGTTTTGCGGATCCATCTTGGCAATGACTACATCAAATGTTTGACCGACGGACAGGCGCGCGTAAATATCCTCTACCCGCTCCCAGCCTATCTCCGAGATCGGAAGGAGACCCTGTATACCGCCGATATCCAGAAAAGCGCCAAAATCCCGGACGGCAACGACGGCCCCTTTTACGAGCATTCCCTCGTGCAACTCGGCCTTCCGTGCCGCTTCATCCTTTTTCCTCTGCTCCTCCAGGATGGCTCTGGCAGACAGGACGATATTACGCCCCCGCTCTCCATACTCAGTAATTCTGAAAGACAGGTGGCGGCCGACATAGTCCTTCGCATTATCAGCACGCCTGATGTCTATCTGGGAATATGGGCAGAAGCCCCGCATATCACCTGCGAGTTTGATCTCGAATCCACCTTTGATCTCCCTCTCTACAACGCCCTCTATGGGTATTCCGCTTCGCCAGACTTCTTCTATATGGTTCCGAGCGGAATCTCCCGCTCCTATCCGCATTGTAAAAAGTTTCTCGTTATGCTTTGATGAAAGGAAGTAGGCTTCAATCGAATCACCCTCCTTCACGGAAAGATTGCCGTTTTCATCTGCCAATTCTTTCCTGTCGAGATAGCCTTCGCTCTTCCCTCCCAGATCGAGGAATATCCAATCCGGAGTGATCTTGACGATGACAGCTTCGATCTTCTGGCCCGGATTCAGGAAATCTTTCCGCACCTCGGTTTCTCCGAACAGTTCCGCAAAACTCTTTTCTTCAGTTGCTTCATTATTTTTTTCTTCCACCATGTGACGCCATTCCTATTCTGATGAGATGTGATGATGATAATTGCATATCGGATACAGTGTACTTGATTACGGCTCTATTAACAATATAATTTCAGAGGCACGTTGTGCTGCATGCCAAGCGAAATGCAAACCATGCCTTCCTTGGCAATTGGAAGAGGAGAGAAACCTCCATATCGGTTTAATAATGTTGACAGGCAAGAAGGTCTTCTCCTATACTCTGCAGTGCCGGGATGGGATTCCCGCGGAAGTCTGCCCCTGAATATTCGCATCGGAGCAGGCAATGATAGAAGATGTGCAGGAGGGACGGTGAACTGGCCGGACATAATGAAGCAATTCGCCGAGCTCGACCTATGGCCCTGTTCGGCCCTCGACAAGAAAAAAGATTTAGTGACCGTGTCGCCGTGCGGCGATGCTGATCTCGAAGCACTCGCACGGATGTACGACACCTATGAGCCAAAGGCCGTCATCCAGGGGCTCCCCCCCATCGATCAGAAAACGCGCATTGAATGGATTCGCAGTTGCCTCCGCACGGCGATGAACCTCAAGGCAGAACTGGGCGGCGGCGCCGTCGCCCACGGCATGCTCTTCCCCATGCCGGACCCGGATATAGTCGAGTTTACCCTCTTCGTCCACAATCAGGTCCAGAACCGCGGCATCGGCAGCATCGTCGCCTATCCGCTTTTTGCGGCAGCCAAGCGCCTTGGATACAAAAAGGTCTGGGTTTTCGAAAGCCGCAACAACGCACGCGCCCTGCGCATCTATTATAAAGTCGGCTTCCGCGAGGCCCGTCGCGAGGGCAACGAGCTGGAACTCGAACTCGATCTCGCGGGTGTTCCTGAAACGCCGGATCTCTCCGACATAATTACACCTGTCGCGCCTTCAACGGGACTCATTAAATCGCCGGACTACCGGGAAGGACAGAGTGTGCTTCCCGGGACCCGCTCCGTCATCGTCTACTCGCCCCGGTTCGAGGAATTCACCATCGAGAGAGACCATCCCTTCGTCACGGCCCGCTCGCGGCTCTTTCTCGACATGTGCAGGCGCAACGACCTCCTCCACCTGCCCGGCGTCCAGATCATGGAGCCCGCACCCATCGATGAAAATTCGGTCCTCGCCTTCCATGACGTTCATTATTATCACTACCTCGTCATGGCCTCCATGGGCGTATTTAACCCCCGCCTGCTCTCTTACGGCATCGGCACCGCCGATAACCCCGTTGCACGCGGCATCCTCGAATACTCCCTGCTCGCCGTCGGCGCTTCCGTTATGGGCGCCGATCTCTTAATTTCACAGCCGAACATCGATCTCGTCTTCAGTCCCACGGGCGGCTTCCACCATGGCGGCCCCAATTACGCCTCCGGATTCTGCTACCTCAACGACGTTGTCATAGCCATCAAGTATCTTCTCCAGCAGGGACGCCGTGTCCTCTACTTCGATATCGATGCGCACCACGGCGACGGCGTCCAGTTCGCGTTCTACGACGAGAGCCGCGTCCTCAAGATATCCCTCCATGAATCCGCGCGCACCCTCTTCCCCTGGAACTCCGGATTTGAAAATGAACTCGGCGAAGGCGGAGGCTACGGCTACAATGTGAACGTCCCGCTTGCGCCCGGCACAGAGGACGAAATCTACGGCGAAGTATTCCGCCGCATCGTCTCGCCGCTGGCCCGCACATACAAACCAGACGTCTGCGTGCTCTCAGCCGGCGTTGACGCCATGTACACAGATTCCATGTCGCATCTCTCCCTCACTAACAACATCTATGCCGAAGTCATTTGCGGGATTCGCCGGCTCGTGCCCAAGATGCTCATGCTGGGCGCTGGCGGCTACAACCCCAGGAGCATCGCCCGCGACTGGACACTCGCCTGGGCCGTGCTTCACGACGCCGAACCCGCCCCCGACTACTTCGGCCAGATGGGCGCCCGCGGGGCCCCGGCCATTGAAGGCGCCTCTCTCCGTGATCCGCATCCTTTCATCTCTCCCTCCAAGATTGCCGAGGCGCGCGCCGAGGCCGGCCGCGTCATGGCTTACCTCGAGACAAATGTCTTCCCCATCCACGGCCTTACGGCGCAGGCTGTGTGACGCCCGGTCAGCGGGAGTATGCCCGCCATTGCACAAACGACAACGGAGAAACTTCGTAAGCTTTACGGACATGATTTCTTCTCTATGGAGCGGATACGGGAAGGGCAGAGACTGCCTTACGGCTTATAGTACATAAGCTTGCGGGCATAGGGAGCGACAAGTTCGCTGAGACGGCCTATCTCTCCGTCTTTCATCGGAGCAAATGACCAGGCTCACCGCACATTTTCTTCGAGCTGTGCGATGGTATCGCAACCGATGATCGCCGTCGTCACGGGATGAGACAGGGCAAAACGGTAGAAGGGTTCTACCGTACCAACCCCGGGAATTCTCGACGCCATTCCTCTGATATACACCTTCATGGCAATGATCCCCATATCCTTTTGCCGGGCAAACGGTATGAGGTCGTCGATAAAATTCAGATATTGCGGTTCTGCCGGATTGACGGGCATAAGCACCGTGTCGAAGTCGGCAAGCTCAATGCAGCTCCTGAGGATCGACGGATCTTCCACCGATGAAACGGACAAGACCCTTTTCCTTCGCCTCTACAAACGCTTCCAGCGCGCCTCGCGGCAAGGTGACCTCGTCGATGTCCTCCTGGGTTCTCATATCATGCATCTGCCAGAGGTCGAGATGGTCGGTGTTCATGGTCTTGAGGGTATCGCGCAGATGCGCATGGGCGCCCATCCAGTCGCGGGCGTGCGACTTGCCCGCAAGGAAGATATCCTTCCTCCGCTCCTTCAGCGCCTTCCCATGGTATGATTCGCATCCTGCGTACGCCTTGGCCGAATCAAAGTAATTAATCCCGAGATCAATGGCCCGGTTGATCAGCTCATAGGCCTCTCGTTTGTGGCCGTATGTCCGAAGGACACCCTCGCCGCCGAGGCCCAGGATGGTCACATCCACGTTGGTTTTGCCGAGTCTTCGTTTCGGGATCATATGGGTACCGACGCACGTTGATGAAAAAGCTGTTCCCTTGACGAAGAAGTATAGGGAAAATACAGTTGCGCGTCAAGAGGAAAGGACAACAGAGGAAAGGACAACGTTCTCACCCTGCAATTCAGACAGTAGCGA